>DATMEE010000110.1:0-17258 GCA_035557035.1 Phycisphaerae bacterium | reverse complement strand
GTCGTCGTCCCACTGGCGGGCGCCGGCGATGTTGCGTGCCACGTCTCCGGCATGCGCCGCGATCTTGTAGGCGATGCACCCCGCCTTCACGTCCTCGGCCTTGGGCAGGCCGACGTGCTCCTTGGGTGTCACGTAGCACAGCATGGCCGCCCCGGCCCGCGCCGCCTCGGTCGCGCCGATGCAACTGGTGATGTGGTCGTAACCGGGAAAAACGTCGGTCACCAGCGGCCCCAGCACGTAGAACGGCGCGTCGTCGCACACCCGCTGCTGCACCTGCATGTTCCACGCGATCTCGTGCAGCGGGACGTGGCCAGGCCCCTCGACCATCACCTGCACGCCGGCCTCGCGGGCGCGCTGGGTCAATTCTCCCAGCACCTCCAGCTCCGCGATCTGTGCCGCATCGCCGGCATCTCGCAGGCACCCCGGCCGCACGCCGTCGCCCAGCGAATAGGTCACGTCGTACTCACGCATGATCGCGCTGATCTCGTCGAACAGCTCGTACATCGGGTTCTGTTTGTTGTGAACGATCATCCACTTCGCCAGGAGCGACCCGCCGCGCGAGACCAGGCCGGTGATGCGGTTCTTGATGAGGTGCAGATTCTCCTTCAGCACGCCGGCATGGATGGTGAAATAGTCCACGCCCTGCTTCGCCTGGTGCTCGACCATCTTAAGGATCATGTCGTAATCCAGGTCCTCGATACTGCGGCCGATGATCATGCTGTAGATCGGCACCGTGCCGATGGGGATGGTGCTGTGGTCGATAATCGCCTGGCGGCACTCGTCGAGCTTGCCGCCGGTGGAGAGGTCCATCAGCGTGTCCGCCCCGTACTTCTGGGCCCACATGAGCTTGTCGACTTCCTCCTGCGTAGTGCTGCTGACCGGCGATGCCCCGATGTTGGCATTGATCTTGGTGGTTACCATGCGGCCGATGCCCATGGGGTCTAGCCGCTTGGGCGCTTTCTCGCCCCGGCAATACGCGGGATCGCTGATGATCGCCCAGCGCTGCGAAACGGTCTGGTTCACCCAGAGCGCGGCGTCAGGGCGATGGCCGGGATGGCCCAGAGGCAATGTCGAATGCTGAATAGCGAATGGCGAATGCCCATTGCGATTGCGATTATCCTCGCGCGGGACCTCTCTTTCGCTATTCGCTATTCGCCATTCGCTATTTGATTCGCCACCCCCGCTCCCCGCCAGATGCCGCTTGTTGGCAGGAATCACCAGCCGCCCGCGGGCAACCTCGTCGCGGACGAACTCGGGCGTGACATTTTCGCGCACGGCCACGCGAATCATTTCGGGAGTGATGATGCCCTTGCGGGCGGATTGAAGCTGGGTCATTTTTCCACCTTCTTACAGCCTGATACTAATGAGTGACAATAGTAAATACAGCCCAACTGAGGCCAATGAACGCAAAAATAGCGAACAGAACTCCATATCCTTGCAAGAATTGATGGGCCTCCGTACGTTTGTCCACCCAGTCGGCAAAGGATTCAAAGTTCCCATCTCCGTCGATCTTATGTTTGCAGTCAGTCCACTTACAAAAAAGAAGAGTCGAATCATTGGGTATCCAACGAGCTTCAGTCTGAAGCTGTACATCAAGTTCTAGGAATCTCGCAAGCTTGAACATCATGCCTTCTTCTTCAAAGAGACGCGCGGACTCTCGTTTGAGATTCTGTAGGGTGACAACACAACAGGCTGTCATTCCGAAAAATAGTGTGGCGATCAGCCACTTCACTCCGCCGTCCTTCTCGAAAAGTCCCCATTGCACTGCCGAGAGATAGGCTGCGATGGCTGCTGCTAATAGGACCCCCGACAGCGTTTGGCCAAACTTGATTGTCTCCCATTTTCGCACGTTGTAATCAATTCGATTTTGGTTGTGTAGTTCAAGCAAACGAAAGTATTCGTCTCTTTGATCCTTGGAAAGATCAATACTCGGATGAGAGAGTTGTTTCTTGTCGGTAATTTGCCGGGTCACAACATCATTCCACACGTATAATCAGAATACCCAAGTCCCTTCGGATCAAGACTTGGAGTCTCTGTCTGCGGTGCTCGCGAACAGCGTTCGCGCCGGCTCACGATACTCATTGCTCCAACTCCAACGCACTGTGCAATTGCCCGAGCCGCAAATGAATTGGCCATGTCACGACGCGGTGCGTTTCAGGATCGCCCCAAGCCACAGCCAAGTCATCCGCGATCTCGTCCAACGGATCGTATCCCTTCGCTTCCTTGAATCGCTGCACGGCCGACCAGGAGTGCAGGTAGCCGACGTACTGAGCGACGTTCCAGCTTTCGCGGCATTCGAAGGCTGTCTCCCTCTCATTTGAAGGGAGAGTGGCGGGGTGAGGGTGATTTGCTTCCGAAGCGGCGCCATTCTCGCGCTCAGCGCCGACCGCTCCCTTACGGTCGCGGCTCTGTTTTACTTCCTCGAACGGAAATGGGATTGTTTCGTATTTCTCGTCGATGTACTCCCGGCCCTCGGGCCAGTAGGGGCCGGTGATCTCGTGGTAGAACCGCCCGCTGATGGCGTCGATGGCGGGATTGACGCAGTGGATGCCGTAGCACCATGCCGCAATGATGCCACCCTGCTTGAGCACCCGCCGCACGTTTGCGAAGAACGCCTCCGTCGCAAACCAGTGCAGCGCCTGGGCGACGGTCACCAGATTGACACTCGCGTCGTTCAGGCCCTCCGTCGGGCCGGCTTCTTCGGCCAGCGCGACGTGATACTCCACGCGGCCGTGCGGCGACGCGTGCGCGATCTGCTCGGCGCTGCCGTCGGTGGCGATCACGCGGTCGAAGTGTTCAGCCAGCCCTACGGCGGCTTGGCCATTTCCCGTACCGACATCCCACGCCAGCTTTCGCTCATTCGCCAATCCGGCGAGATACGCCAACAAGTCGCGCGGATAGTGCGGCCGGCATTGCGCATAGCAGGCGGCCTGCTTCGAAAATAAATCCTGAAACGTCGTCATTTCAATTCGATCCGCACGGCGGACCCTACTTCTGCTCTTCCTGCTCCGCCTGCTGACCCACCGGCTGGCGGCGGAGAGTCTTTTCGAGGAAAGCGTCGATCTCCTTCCACGCACGGCCGGCCTGCTTCGCGTCGAAGCCCCGCTTGTTGTTCTCGTTGAGGAACGCGTGGCCGGCGCCGGGATAGACGTGATGCTCGGCGTCGATCTTCGCCTCCTTCAGGGCCTTCCTGAACGGCTCGACCTCGATGCCGCGATCGGTCTCGCCCCAGATGCCAAGCAGCGGGCACTTTATCAGCTTCAGCCGCTCCGGGTCGTTCACCGGCCGGCCGTAGCAGATCACCGCCGCGTCCAGCTTCGGCTCCTCGATGGCAAGCTGCAGCGAATAACTTCCGCCCATGCACCAGCCGATGGCCCCGATCTTCTCGCCGCGCACCGCCTCCTGCATGGCCAGATGGGCGAATGCCGCCTTCATGTCAGCAATCGCCCGATCCTCCGGCAGGCCGCGCATCAGCTCGTGGGCGTGGTCGGAGTCGCTCGCAACTTCGCCGCGGTACAGATCGACGGCAATCGCCGCGAAGCCGTTGCGGGCAAACCGGTCGGCCTGCTGCTTCACCCAATCGTTCAGACCATACCATTCGTGAACGAGGATCAGACCGGGAACGGGCGTCTGCGTGACAGGCCTCGCGAAGTATGCCTTTACCTTGACATCGCCGCGGGGGATTTCGATCGTCTCCGTGGTAATCTGATACCCGGCCGGCTGCGAAGCAGGCGAGCCCTGACCCTCGCGGCGGTTCTGCCGTTCGATGCGCTTCTGCTCCGGGTCCTGGGCGAAAGCGTGCCCAACCGAAAAGAGAAACGCGGCGGTCATGAGTCCGCGGAAAAAACGAATTCGGAATTGCGCGTTCATTCTGTCATCCTTCCAGTGGGAGATGGAATTTCAACTGAGATATCGCCCGGACTAGCGCAGCGGGCTGCGAATGACGTGCTGTCAGATTCGGACATGGCGTCGCTTCCCTACGCACCTCGTCTCGCCGCGGCGAGCTTCGGTGATCAGGTTCGGAGGGTTCCGGCTCACGTCGCCGAATCTCAGCCCGCCTCGCGGACACCCCTAGCGAATGATGGAATGTTAGGGCAGAACAAAGATGGCGGCAACGTTATCTCAGCAACCGGCTGATTCACCTGTATTCGCGAAGTCGATTGTTCTTTCGCCCGGCTAGGGCGCTCGATCGTTGCCAGGGGCGCGGATCGCACCGCGATCAAGCCCCTGGTATGCGTCCCTCTTTTCTCTCCGGCCCGGCAGGGCCGACGAAACGCTTCGCGACGTGTGCGGTCGCATGCCGCAATAACCGCTAGTCGTCGTCTCGCTCCGCCAGAATCTTCTCCACCATCTCCGGATCATCCGGCAGCAGCTCCGACTTCACTAGCCGCGGCACCACCTCCGCCCACTTCGGCTCCTTCGCGAACACCGCCCGAAAAATCGGTAGCGCCTCCCCCAGCCGCCCGTTGTTCGCCAGAGTCACCGCGTGCCAGAACGGCAGCTCGACGATCTCCGGCGCGAGCTTCGCGGCCGCCTCATATTCGCGCTGCGCCGCCGCGAAGTCCTTCTTCTCAATCGCCAGGTCGCCCGCGTTCATATGGTTGTAGGCCCGCTGCAATCCCACCAGCCGCCGCAGCTCGGCCACCGGCGCCGGATGGTCCTCCACCCGCAGATCGAACACGCGGTCTTCCCACGGCTTGCCCGTGGCCTTCGCCCGCACGACGACGATCGCGGCCGACTGCCGCCCGCGGATGTCGCCGCCCTCGCGTTCGGCCGCCTCAAGCGCCGCCAGCAGCCGTTCGGCCAAATCACCCTTCGCCGCGCGATAGGCCTCCGCCATCGCCGGCCACACCGTGTCATTCTCCATCAGATTGGCCTGCACGCTGAACTGAGCGTCCTCGTCAACAACGTGCCCGGCTTCGGCGATGCACCTGGTCCCGGTGTGCGCGGCCACGCGGCCCTGCGAATCGATCATCGCCACCTGCCGCACCTCGCGCCCCTCGTCGCCCGCCAGCAAACCGCGCAGCGCCCCCGGCGCGGATTTTCCCAGCCGCATGGCCTGTAAACCGAGCGGCCCATACGACGGATCGACCAGCGACTGCGTTGCCACGGCCCCGACACCCGCCTCGGCCCACGGCACGATCGGCCCCACGCTGAACCAGTGCGACTGCACGGCCACGCCGAGATCGCCCGTGGCCTTGTCGCGGGCAACGATGGAGTAGGTGTGGACGGGGCGGAGGTTCCGACTCGACATTTGCTCGGCACGAGTCCAACTTCGAGCCTCGCTGCACGCCCCTATCGCCGGCACGAAAAAGCAGGCTGCGCAGATTCTCAAGAAAGTCATAGTTACACTCTCTCTCCAGGCCGTTTCAACGGCCTTCCCCACCGCCGGTGGTTCAGGCCGGCCCGTTCAGGGCTGGTGCTGCCACCTGATCTGACGACTTCCAGCGCGTTTCAACGCGCTTACTAGCCAGCGACAGCCTTCAGGCACTCGCGCAATCCGGCAACCCCATCCGCTTCACGCCTCCGTCCAGGCCGTTTCAACGGCCTTCCCCACCGCAGGTGGTTCAGGCCAGCCCGTTCAGGGCTGGTGTGAGGCCTGATCTGACGATTCCCAGCGCGTTTTAACGCGCTTACCAGCTCGCGACAGCCTTCAGGCACTCGCTCAATCCAGCAACTCGATGCGCTCCAAACGGTCGTAAACGCGGCTGGCCGCGTGATGCTCCTTTTGATTGCGGATGTACTCAACCACCCACGGCAGGTCTTTGCTGCCGAAGCTGACAATACCGTAACCCGTCTGCCAGTCGAGTACTTTCGCATTGGCCACTTCATGATTGATGAAGTGAGAACTGCCGCCCTTGAGCTTGCCGATCCATTCGCTGACCAGAACCGTCGGTGGCACGCTGACAGCCATATGTATGTGGTCAGGCATGCCGCCAATTTCGTGAACGAACACGCCGCCGGTGTCGATCGCGCGCTTGCGAAGATGCCGCCAGACATGGCGCTCGATGTCGCCGATGAGAGATGGAACGTCATTCTTGGTACGCCAGACAATATGAAAATTGATTTCGTGATAGACGTTGCGCGGCATGGGTCACCGTGTCATCGCGATGGCTGAAGCCCGCTTTTTCGAGAAACCCGTTTGAAACGGGCTCGATTATGGAGCACCGTCTATCGGAGGACCAGTCCTCAAAGGACTGGCCTGAACCCGCCACGGCGTGGAAAGCCTCGTGAACGAGGCTGACAAGCGCAAGCAACAATCCTAAGGATCAGCACCCGACAACCCCTTTACCGCACTCCGGACACCGCACTGGCGATGCGCGGAGATCGTAGCCGCAGCCCCGGCATCCTCCGCGATATCTTTTACGCTTCGCCCACACAACAACTTCAGGTGAAAGAAACAAGAGACCGAGTGCGAGTGATGCGACGATTCCAAACCAGTGTTCGGAGAAAACTACATGGATTGGCGGGGCGTCGGGATCACAACGTCTGGGTGCCTCGCCATCCAAGTGCATCCAGGCGCTGTCAATATATGACCTATACAATAACGGTATCCCTGTTGAATACCGAAAATAGCGCTGTCGGCTGTCGGGATATGGAAATGTCAGAAAATCAGAGACAAGGGCCCCATCGCAGTCAGGAAGCTCGCATTTTTTTTGCTTCTTGGCGGGCGTCCTGAAACTCACTTCAAAATAGCCGTCTTGGCTTTGCGCGGCGACCGTAACCGGAGGCCAATCCATGCTTCCTGAGCAGGAAGCGAATCCATGAAACGATCTGTACCAATCGAGTCCGACGAGAATGGCGAGTAAACCGCAAAAGTAGATGCACAAATGGCGGCCGACGCGGAGAAATCTCGGTCGCCAGAGGGATGACCTCGCCTGAGAGTCACCGGCCGACATGGCAATCCTCGATTACGCTGCGCAGAGCTTCCGACCCCTGTAATGGTATCGAGCGCCGAAACCCCGGAGAATTTCGCGGCTGTTCAAAGTCCAGCGTTTTTTTTCAGCCACCGCTCCGCCTCCTCCGGCTTGAACCCCCACGGCCCCGGACCACTGACATAGGCGATGCGCCCATCCGCTCCGACGATGAAAATCCGCTCCGGCCACGCCGCGTATGCCTCATCGACGGCATTGTCGATGGTGTCCACGACCGCCGGCATGGTGATCTTCAGCCGCGAGCAGCACGCCTTCGCGATTTCGTCGCGCCGCGCCTGGGACTTCGGCTGCTCGTACACGACTTTCTCCGTCTCGTTGACATCCATCTGCCACCCGTCCGACGGATGAGCCTCCTGAATGTATACAAACAAAAACGCCGCCCGGTCCCGGTACTTCAGATACAGCTCCTCAAGGACGCCAGACTGGCGCCGGAAGGGCGGTCACGTGAAGCTGCCGAACAGCAGCACCAGCGGCCGCGACTCGTGAAACGCGCTACGCCGGATCGTGCGCGAGCCCTCGAGCGTGGCCAGGGTGAAGTCCGGCGCCGCCTCGCCAACGGCCGGGGCGCGGCGCGACATAAGCGTTTTCGTCTTCTCCCAGTCGGGCACGCGCTGGTCAGGCGGCAGGCTTTCCTGCTGTTTGACGAACGAGTCCATGGGGTCGGCGGGTTGGCAGCCAAGCGCAGATAGAATGCAAATTAACAAAGCGACGCCGAGAAGAATGCGATAGAACAGTCGGATCGTCATGTCATTCCTCATGTCAGGCCGGCTGGTCATTACACCTTCAACCCTATCGGCGGGCGTTGGGGTTTTCCAGCCGAACGCCCAACGCGGCCGCGCATGGCTTTCAGCAGCCGAAGCTGCCCCGCGTGATAAACGTCATGCGCGGCGATGCCATAAATCAGCTTCATGTTCGTAACCCTGCTGCCTGCCGGCACGACCGTCAGCATCCGCGGCGGGAGCGTCGCAATGGCATCGCGCAGGGCGAGATGCTCCTGATCCAGCAGCCGCAGATACGCCTTCCATTCCGCCTCGGTGACGGCGTCGCCCAGCGCGAACCAGTTGCTGCCCTTGAGCGGAAATGACCCCCGCTTGTCGCCCCGCAGCCGGCGCCGCGCCGCGTATTTCCAATAGGCACAGTGAACGGCAATCTCGCCCATCGAGTGCGCCGCCCCGGGGGGACGCCAGATCGCATCGGAGACAGAAACGCCGCGCAAGGTCCCGCGGAGATTGGGACCGTGCCACGCCTTTCCGTCGTAGGCGTCGGCGAGCATGGCCAGCAGCAGATTGATTTCAGCGTTCGCGGAATTCGGCATTTCACACCATTCAGCAGAATCTGACTTATCGAATATGAGCCCGACGGCAATCACCTGCGTTACACCGGCTTCCGCACCCAATACATGTAATCCAAATCCACCGTCACGCCCGCCGCCCGGCGGATCATGTTCACCGCCTGCGCCCGATGGTGGATCGAATGCACGACACCCTGCATCAGCATGTCCGACAGCGTGGCCGTAAACAGCCCGCCCTTCGAGTCCCGATAGACAACCTCGCGCACCAGCGCCTCGGGCTTGATGGTCGCGATGAAAGCCGCGCGCGCCGCATACACCTCCTCAAATCGTTCCGCAATCTGCGCGACCGCCCATTTCTCATCCTCCGGCGGCCAGGGCGTCTCGGTGCGGCTTTGCCAGCGCTGCAGCCAGACGTGTTCGCCGGCCCAGATGTGCATGAGCGTTCGCCGCAACGAACCGGGGCCCACGTCAAAGGGCTGATCAAGTTGTGCGTCGGACAAGGGGGTGGCCGCGGTCAACAATTGACCGTTGGCCCATTCGCTGTAGCGAAAAGATGCTCGGGCGCTGTCGAGATGAAACATATCGCTCCCCAAATAAAAAGCGCCGACCGTTTCCTTATGACCGCGACTGTGTTGAATCGCCGCACGACAGAATGTGATCCAGCTCGATCCGCATCTACGACTCCCGAAAATTGGATGCCGGCTCGCATTTTCGATGCAAGCGGGCGCGCCAGTCAACTCACATCAATCCCGCCCTTCTCGCCCTCCGCGTCCCTACGAGCGCGCCGCGGATGGGGATATACTCCGAAGCGATGACCGGCTTGATATTTCAGATCGTGGCGATTCCCCTGCTGATCGGACTCAGCGCTTGCTTTGTCGCCGCGGAATATGCCATCGTCATGATTCGCGGCAGCAAGATCGAGGAAATGAATCAACAGGGCCTCCACGCGGCCGCGGTGCTTTCGCGGCTGAAGGCGGACGTGGGCGATGCCCTGGGCACGATCCAGATCTGCATCACCGCGACCAATCTCGCCATCGGCGCGGTCGCCGAGCCGGCCATCACTCGAATTCTGGCGCGGCTTATCGCGCCGCTCGGCGCCGTGATGCCGACGGCCGTCGCCCGGCCACTCGGGCTGTTTGTCGGAATGGCGATCGTGACATTCTTCACCGTCGTGTTAAGTGAACTCCTCCCCAAGGCCCTGACAATTCAATACACCGAAAAGATCGCGCTGCGCGTGGCCCGACCGATCGATTTCCTGCGGGTCATTTTTCAGCCGCTCGTGCACGTGATGAACTGGACGGCCAACTGCGTCACGCGGCTGGCAGGCCTCGGCGAGTTGAACCTGGAGGAACCAAGCCCCAGCGAGTCGGAGCTGGAGATCATGGTCGACCGGGCCGACGATGCCGGTGAGTTTCAAGAGGAGCACGGCGACCTCCTGCGCCGGGCGTTTGACTTTGCCGACCTGAAAGTGAGCAATGTCATGATCCCACTGGACAAGGCGGGCGTCATCGACAGCAATGCGACGCTGGACGATCTGGCCGCGCGCCTGGGAGAAAAGCCCTACACCCGATGGCCGATCCGCGATGCCCTGACGGGAAAAATCACCGGGATCGTCAACGTGAAGATGCTGGTGTTCGCCCGCGCCGTGTCGGCTCAGGAGGCGGTGATCGTGGACGATCTGGCGACGCGGGCCGTTTTTCTGAAACCGGACATGCCGCTGGTGGACGCGCTGGAATCGATGCGCGAGCGGCGGGCGCACATCGCCGTCGTGGTGGATCGCGACGGCCGCGAACTGGGGGTGGTGACTCTGGAGGACATCCTGGAGTCGCTGGTCGGGCACATCCCGAGCGAGACGCAGCGCCGCAAAAGCGGTGACGGTTCCCGCCGCGGCGCCTGAATATTGGGAGTCACGTGCGCGACTCTCTCGGCGGCCTCTGCGTCTCTGCGAGAGAATGCCGCGCCAAAGACCTCGCTTGCCTTGCGGATTTACGTTCCGTCAGTCACGTTTAAGGTGGCTGTCAGACATGGCAGCCATACTACAGGAGGCTAAATTACGTCACTGCCGTGACCACGGAGGGTCGTTCATGACCTCACTTCTGATATTTGCCGCGACCCAGGCAACGTTTCTCGCGCCCGCCTCCGTAGACTCCCTGATGACCGCCATCCGCACCGTTGAAACCAACGGCAGGTCGGATGTGGTCGGCGACGGGGGCCGGGCAATTGGACCCTATCAGATTCACTACGGATATTGGAAAGACTCCGGCGTAAAGGGGCGCTGGGAACAGTGCCGAAATCGGCCGTACGCCGAACGGGTTATGCGCGCTTACTGGCGCCGATATTGTCCAAAGGCCCTCGCTTCGGGCGACTGGCGGACGCTCGCTCGTGTTCATAATGGGGGGCCGCGAGGGCATCTTCGGGGAACGACTTACAAATACTGGAGCCGGGTTTGTGCCAAATTAAAGCGGCCTTCTGCGAAACAGCAGGGCAAGCTTCGGACGGCCCCCAAGCCAAGGAAGGAGCCGCGGCGAGGCAAGTAGCTCGTCTCTCATCAGACGAGTTTCCAACAAAGCTTATCGGCCTTTCCTAACCCGAGTGTAGGCCGTTCGTTGCGCGCGGGCGCTAATTAACGAGAATTCAAATCTTATTTACCCCTCATACAGCCGGACGGTGTATAGTTGGCACGGCTTGTCGGCTTATTGGCCGACGGCGTCGTCGTTTCGCAGGCCGCTCCGCGCCCGAGGAATCGGGATTTCGCAGAAACGAAACGACCTCTTGATCGAGTGGCGTCACAGTGAAAGGATACGAGTATGAATCGTGTGTTGAGGACATGTCTGGTGTTGGGCTTCGCCTTGAGCGTGGCCGGCTGTTCGGACAGCGAGGGTCGAGTCGGCGGGGCTGACAAGACCACCGTTCGCGGATCGGGTGGCGAGCGGTTGACGCTCATCAAACCGGTGAACATAACGCTGCGCCGGGGCGGTGCTGAGGGCGTCACCATCCGGCTTGAGCGCAACAACTTTGACGACGAGGTGAAGGTGTCGATTTCGCAATTGCCGGCCGGCGTGGAGGCGGTCGACTCGCCGCGAGCCACCCGCGCAAATGAAGTTGAAATCGTGTTGCGGGCCGGCGACAACGCCGATCTGGTCGAACGACATCAGGCGCTGGTGACGGCCGAGGGTCCGGAGGGCATCCGGGCGACCGAAACGCTGGAGCTTAACGTGCAGCCTCAGTCGTAATTGGCTTGATTTGACTAATTTTGAGACAACCACGGGGTTGTAAGAAGGAGAGATAACATGATTAAACGAATTTCTTATTGCTTGTTGACGGCGGTTTTTCTTTCGGCGGCGTGCGAAAAGACGACCGTGGAAGGCCCGGGCGGCAAGTCGCTCACGGTCACGAAGCCGACGAATCCGACGATCACCCGCGGCGACAACGAAAAGGTCACGATCGTGGTCGCTAGAACAGGCTTTACGGGTGCTGTCAAGGCCACGTTCAAGAACCTGCCCGACGGCGTGTCGGTCATAGACAGCGACACAAATATCGAGGGCAACGAGCGCACGTTCACGTTCAGCGCGACCGACACGGCGGGGCTGGTCGAGAATCATGCGGCCAGCGTCACCGTCGAGGGACCGGACGGCATGACCGCGACGCAGGAATTTCGCGTGTCGGTCAAGGAAAAGCCGAAGAACGGCGACTAAGTCTGACTCCGTTTCTTCTCCGGCGATCGCGGAATCGCGGCGAGATGCGAGTCTCGCGGCAATTCCGCGATCGTCATTTTCAGGAACCAGCGAACGGGTGTCGCTGAATAAAGTGTTCCGATCGTAGCCGAAAGGTCCAATTCAGCACCTTGCAGGTCTCATTTGAAATCCCATTTCTCACTGACGCGCAAAAAATGCAGCCGCAAAAACAGCCGGCCTGTTCACCCCGCGCGGCCGATGTCAAGCCCCCAACACTGAAAATCTCACTGTGAAAATTCAGCATTTTCCCTAGCGTCATTCCCTTGACCCCGGTAACGGCGTTCATGGATACTGCAGCAAGAGCCCGCCGGCTATTCCAAGCCTGGCGCCTCAGTTCATCTTTCTTAGGGCATTTACCCTGCAGGAGCACCACATGTTCGCGATGTCTCGAGCACGGACCGCAACCCTCGCCATTCTCTCGATTTCTTGCGCCGGAGCCCTCCTTGTACAACCCGACGGGGCGCTCGCTCAAACGGTCCGATACGTCGACGACGACGCGGCCGTCGGCGGCGACGGCCTGGCCTGGAGTTCGGCCTATTCCGACTTTCAGTCGGCACTCAGCGAAGCGGCGGGAGCGCCCGGTAGCGTGACTGAAATCCGCGTCGCGCAAGGTATCTACAAGCCAGCCGTCCCGACCGTGCCGACGCCGCGCTTCCGCACCTTTGCGCTGATCAACGGCGTGACGCTGCTTGGCGGGTACGCCGGCCAGGGGCAGCCGAACCCCGATTTCCGCGACCCGACCAATCAGGTCACGGTTTTATCCGGCGATCACCTCGGCAACGACACGCCCCTGCCTCTCACCGGCGCGTCGCCGCTGTCCTGGGACGACAACAGCTATCACGTCGTCACCGCAAGCGACCGCGACGCGACGGCGATTCTCGACGGCTTCAGGGTGACGCACGGAAACGCGGATTGGACGGCGGATCAGGTCAGCATCCATCGCTTCGGCGGCGGCATCAACAACTATCGCACCATCGCCTCGCCGGCCCTGGGCGCCACCATCCGCAACTGCGCGATCGTCGAAAACTTCGCCCTGTACGGCGGCGGCATGGCCATCAACAACGGCGCCAGCTCGACCACCCAGAATTGCGTCTTCGCGTCCAACCTCGCCGAGCAACTGGGCGGCGGCTATCTCTGCGAATCGCTGACCACGAACTGCACCATCCGGGAGTGCACCTTCCGCGGCAACCGCAGCGTCACCGGCGGCGGCTTGTACGCGCGAAACCGGGTGACGGTTTTCAATTCGGTGTTCACGGGAAATGTCGCGCTCGATTCCACCGGCAATTTCGGCGCCGGCGGCGGCATGCACAACATCGCCACCCAGAGCAATTTTACCATGAGCGATTGCACTTTCTCCGGAAATCATGCCTTTCGGGCCGGTGGAATCGACAATTCCGGCGGTGGCCCCACGAATTTTCAGCAAATTAGAAACTGCGTGGTCTGGGGAAATACGGCCGTTAACTCGAACCCGAACGTCATGAACTTCAGCAGCGTGCCGACTTGGCGGCATTGCCTGATTCAGGGCAGCGGCGGCAGCGGCGCCTGGAACGTCAACTTTGGAACCAACGGCGGGGGAAACAAGGACGCCAACCCGCTCTTCGTCGATGCCGACGGCGCCGACAACCTCACAGGCACCTCGGATGACGATCTCCGGCTCCTTTCGATGTCGCCTGCCGTGGACGCCGGAAACAACACGCTCGTCCCCACCGGCGTCACCATCGATCGCGACGGCGGACTGCGCTACACCAACGACATCTTCACGCCCGATACCGGCGTCGGCACGCCGCCCATCGTGGACATGGGCGCTTATGAACTCGTGGATGGCGACGGCGACACCGTCCCCGACATCGTCGACAACTGCGTGCAGGTCGCCAACACCAACCAGGCCAACGCGGATGGCGACAGCGCCGGCGACGCCTGCGACGAATGTCCCAACGATCCGAACAAGACCGCGGCCGGCGTGTGCGGCTGCGGCGTGGCCGACGTGGACAACGATGCCGACACCGTGATCGACTGCGTGGACAATTGTCCGGCGCTCGCGAACGCGAACCAGGCCAACGCCGACGGCGATCTGCTCGGCGACGCCTGCGACGCCTGTCCGAATGACGCCGCAAACGACGCGGACGGCGACAGCGTTTGCGGCGACGTGGACAACTGCCCGGCACTGTCAAACGCCGATCAGGCCAACGCCGATACTGACGGATTCGGCGATGCCTGCGACACCTGCACCGACACCGACGCCGATGGATTCGGCAATCCGGGCTTTGCCGCAAATACGTGCATCGCTGACAACTGCCCGACAATCGCCAACGCCGATCAGGCCGACGCCGATGGCGACGGCCTCGGCGATGCATGTGACGCCTGCACCGATACGGACGGCGACGGCCTGGGCAACCCCGGCTTCGCGGCCAACACCTGCGCCGCTGACAACTGCCCCGACATCGCAAATTTGGATCAGGCGGACGCCGATGGCGATGGCATCGGAGACGCCTGCGATACGTGTACCGATACCGACGGCGACGGCATGGGTGATCCCGGGTTCCCGCTGAACACGTGCGCGGCCGACAACTGCCCCACGGTGGCGAATGCCGATCAGGCCGACGCGGATGGCGATGGGACAGGCGACGCGTGCGACACCTGCACCGATACGGATGGTGATGGTTTCGGCAATCCGGGCTATCCCGCCAATACCTGCGGAACCGACAATTGCCCCGCCACCTCAAATCCGCTTCAGTCTGACGCCGATGGCGACGGTCTGGGCGATGCGTGCGACAACTGCATCAACGCGGCGAATGCCGGGCAGGAAAACGCCGACAGCGATAACTTCGGCGATGCCTGCGACAACTGCCCGAACGACGCCAACAACGATCAGGTCAACACGGACGGTGATGCTGACGGTGACGCCTGCGATGCCGATGACGACAATGACGGCGTGCTCGATGGCGTCGATAACTGTCCGCTCGTGGCAAATGTGGATCAATTCGATCTCGACGGCGACACTCTCGGCGACGCCTGCGACGGTGATGATGACGGCGACGGGACACTGGACGTCAACGACAATTGTCCGGTTCTTGCAAATCCCGATCAGGCAAACGCCGATGGCGATCTCCGGGGCGATGCCTGCGATAACTGCGACTTCGCCGCGAATGACGACCAGGCCGACGGCGACGGCGACGGCTTCGGCGATGCCTGCGACAACTGCGTGAGCACGGCGAACGCCGATCAGGCCGATGGCGATGCCGACGGCGTCGGAGACGTGTGCGACAACTGCGCGACCACGTTCAACGCGAATCAGTTGGACACCGATGCTGATGGCCGCGGCGACGCCTGCGACAATTGTCCGACCGATGCGAATCCGCTTCAGTCGGATGGCGATGCGGACGGCGTCGGCGATGCCTGTGACAATTGTGTGGGCACGGCGAACGCCGACCAGGCCGATGGCGATGGCGATGGCTTTGGAAATGCCTGCGACAACTGCCCGCTTGCGGCCAACGCGGGTCAGGAAGATGCCGACGGCGACGGACTCGGCAACGCGTGTGACGCCTGCCCCAACGATTCGAATAACGATGCGGATGCGGACGGCGTGTGCGGCGACGTCGATAATTGCCCCAATACCGCCAACCCCGGGCAGGCGAACGCCGACGGCGACCTGATGGGCGACGTCTGCGACCCGTGCCCGAACGATCCCACGATCAACTCGGATGGCGACGGCGACGGCATCTGCGGCAATCTCGACAACTGCCCGACGGTCGCAAACGCCGATCAGGCCAACAACGACGGTGACGCCGAAGGCGACGCCTGCGATGCCGACGACGACAACGACGGCCTCACCGATGCGCAGGAAGAGGCGATGGCGAATGGCGGTGATTGTCCAAGTCCGCTCAGTTCCGATTCGGACGGGGATACCCTCTCGGATGCGGACGAGGTCAACGGCGGCACCGATCCGTGCAACGCACGGCCCACCGCCGTCGCGACCGTCACTCAACTGACCAACATCGGCTCCGAGGCCCATGTGCGGCTGGATGGATCGGCCTCGACCGACGCCGATGACGCAATGGAGACACTGACGTTCCGCTGGACGGTCGATTCAATCGTTGTCTGCGATGACCTGGCCGCAAGCTGCCAGACTATTGACGTGGATATGTCGTACGGCGAGCACGCGGTCACGCTTCGCGTCACCGATCCGGCCGGCGGCTGGCACGAGACATCGACGACCGTCACGGTCGATCCTGCACATTTGAGCGTGTTCGACATCGAGACGGCCGACGTGAGGTGGACCGGCAATCGCACAGTGACGATCACCGGTCAGATCGGTCTGCCCTCGGGCGTGAATTACTCCGAACTGGACCCAGTTGGTTCGGCGAAGCTGAAGCTGTCAAACGTGACCATCGCTCCGCAGGCTGACTATGCGTTCACCACGTCCGGTCTCGGTGGCCGCCGCTGGCGATACACGAATAACGCCGGGCCGATCACCGACATTGACATCGACTGGTCTGGAGCAAGGTTCACCTACGTGCAGCCGGGAATGCCGATCACCATCATTAGCACGGCGATCACCAGCAGCGAGACGCAATTGCTCATCGTCTACAACCGCTTCAATCTGGCCGGTCCCACGACGATCAACGTGAACAATCAGGCGACGATCAGCATTGACGCGAGCGGAAACCTCACGTCCACCTCGGATTACGATGTGATTCTGCCGCGGATTGCCGCGATGGTGACGCTGCCGTTCCCGCTGACCGATACATCGACGATCACCATCTCCGGCGGCGCGGCGGCCAACATCAACGTCGCCAGCTACCTGACCAATTCGGTGGGCAGCTTCAAGATCGAATCCAAATTCAACGCGGCCCAGTTCCCGAACGGAAAGAACACGCTGCCGAGAACGCTTGAAGCCGCCATGACGATCGGCGAAGAGGAATACGATGGTTCCGACAGCATGGGACCCACTGAGTTGCAGATTCAGGGAAATCGCTGGCGCGCGGATTGATTTATCTGACCTGAACTTCACTGGAGATTAACGCCACCGGCTACATGCTTTCGCTCCAAAGGAGCGACGGCATGTAGCCACGGGTGGAGCGAAGCGGAACCCGTGAATTGCTTGCCATCCGGAAAGTCCGCTCCGAAGGAGCGGCGGAATCGACCAAGCGCGATAGTGTCTTCGTTAAGACATTACTATGCTTCCGCGCGACTTCCGATGGAAATCCGCAGACTCTTGGATCAGATCAGCTTCTCTTCCTCGCGCAGAATGCGAACCAGTTCCTTCGCCGCCTGCTCCGGCTCTCCTTCGATCTTCCG
>DATMEE010000109.1:0-10803 GCA_035557035.1 Phycisphaerae bacterium | reverse complement strand
GGGCAAGACGCTGGGCATCGTCGGGCTCGGCCGCGTCGGGCGGGCGGTGGCGGAGCGGGCGCTGGCGTTTCAGATGAAGGTGCAGGCGTTTGATCCGTTTCTGCGGACGGATACGGCGATGGATGGGCGGGTCACGGTGGTCAAAGAGTTGGACGCGATGCTGCCGCATGTCGATGTGCTGACACTGCACGCGGCGCTGACGGACAATACCCAGCACCTCATCAACGCGGCGCGGCTCAAGAAAATGAAGAGATCGGCGGTGCTGATCAACTGCGCTCGCGGCGGGTTGGTGGACGAGGCGGCGCTTGCGGAAGCGTTGAATGGCGGGGCGCTCGCGGGCGCCGCGGTGGACGTGTTTGAAGCCGAGCCGCCGAAGAGCAGTCCGCTGCTTGCGGCGAAGAATGTCGTGCTGACGCCGCACCTCGGGGCATCGACGCAGGAGGCGCAGCTTGCCGTATCGACCGAGGCGGTCGACGTGATGATCGATTACCTTGTGCGGGGCACGATCCGCAACGCGGTGAATGTTACCGGCTTGCCATCCGATCTGTCGGTGCGCGACCGGTCCTATCTCGATCTCACGGCGCGGATGGCGGCCATTCTTTCGACGTGGGTGGCCGCGGGCGTGGACCGGGTGGAGGTCACGACGGCCGGCGTCGAGTCGCTCGCGGCGCTGGGACCGACGCTGGCGCTGCAGGCGGTTGTCGGCATGATGAACCCGCACATCGAAGGGCGGTTGAACCTGGTGAACGCGCGGCCGTTCACGCAGCAGCGGGGCATCGATGTCCGGCACGTGACACAGTCGGCGCGGCAGGATTTCCCCGACGTGGTGCGGGTGCGGTTCGAGCACGGCCAGAGCTTTCATGAGGTGCAGGGGGCGGTGTTCATCGACAACCGGCCGCGGATTCTGGGCATCGACGGCTACCGGATGGAGATGGTGCCGGAGGGATGCCTGGTGATGATCTTCAACGACGATCGGCCCGGCGTGATCGGCACGGTGGGGACGCTGTTCGGCGAGCATAATATCAATATTGCGGACATGATGCTGTCGCGGCGGGAGAAGACGGCGCTGATGGTGATCAAGAGCGATGCGGACATTCCGGAGGCGCTTTTGAACGCGCTGAAACAGTCGTCGGCGATTCTTTCGGTGCGGACGATGATGATGCCGCCGCTGGCGGAGCCGCGACCGTGAGGGAGCGGTGGGTGCTGACGGCATGTTGGCATTCGTTGCGAAAGCACTACGATGCCGCCGCTCCTTCGGAGCGGACACTGATCCGGTGCAACTCATCCACGGGTTCTGCTTCGCTCCACCCGTGGCTACAATCCGTCGCCCCCTTCGGGGCGAGTAACAACGCAACGTTCCAGAACCAATAGGCTGTACGGTGAAGGCAGGCGACATCTCTTTCATGCGGCGCGCGCTGGAACTTTCCAAGCGCGGCGAGGGTCTTGTCGAACCCAACCCGATGGTCGGCTGTGTGATCGTCCGGAATGGAAAGATCGTCGGGGAGGGGTGGCACAGGAAGTTCGGCGGGCCTCACGCGGAGATTCATGCCCTTCGGGCGGCGGGGGACAAGACGAAAGGGGCGACGGCTTATGTCACGCTTGAACCCTGCTGCCATTTCGGCAAGACGCCGCCCTGTGCCGATGCTCTTATCAGAGCGGGACTGAACCGCGTCGTCGCGGCGGTTAAAGACACAAACCCGATCGTTGCGGGGCGCGGATTTGCGAGGCTCCGGAAAGCCGGAATTCGCGTGGAAACCGGGTTGGTTGCCGACGAAGCACGCGAAGTTCTCGCCCCCTTCATTACCTTTCAAGCGAAGAAGCGGCCCTACGTCATCATCAAGTGGGCGCAGTCCCTCGACGGCAAGATCGCCACGCGAACCGGAGATTCCAGATGGATCAGCGGCCCCGAGAGCCGCGCCGCCGCCCATGTCCTGCGCGGCCGGGTGGATGGCGTCGTGGTCGGTATCGGGACCGTTCTTGCCGACAATCCCGAACTGACTGCCCGCTTCGTAGAACCAAAGCGCATTGCCGTCAGAATCGTTCTCGACCGCCTTGCCAGGACGCCGTTGAAATCAAAGCTCGTACGGACCGCGAGACGGACTCCCACTCTGATTTTCGTAGGGGGGTTATCCAAGCGAGCAAGTGGAGAAATGCGGCGGGAATTCGGCAAGCGTGTCGAGGGGCTGCGCCGCGCGGGCTGCGAGGTCGTGGCCGTGTCCGGAGCCGACGATCACCTCGAATTGCCGGCGGTGCTGGCCGAACTACACGCTCGTGCGATGACGAACATCATGGTGGAAGGCGGCGGCCGGGTTCTTGGGTCTTTTCTCGATCAGAATCTGGCGGATGAAGCCGATATTTTCGTATCGCCCCGGCTGATGGGTGGGGAATCGGCCCCTGGTCCGCTGCGGGGGCTTGGTCCTGAGAAAATTGCTGAATTGGCGCATCCGCGGAGCGCGGCCATCAGCCATTGCGGTTCTGACCTATACTATTGCCTGAAATTCGCACGTTAAGACAGTGTCCGCCTACTTGGTCTGTGATTTTCAGGTATATTGCCCGCTCCGGTGAATGGTTTGCCGGTGCCTTACGTTATAACCAGAAACCCGCCGCGCGCCGGGGGCTTCCTGCCTCTCGTAATGGCGTTTTCGGCCAGGAGAATCCAGTGAAGCAGTTCGCTGTAACCTGTGTTGTCGCACTCAGTTTGGTCGTTGGCACATCCGCGTTGGCCGGTCTCAAGGTGGGCGATCCGGCCCCGCCGCTCAGCATTAAGCATTGGATCAAGGGCGAGCCCGTCGATCTCTCGAAGGCGGCTCCGGGCAGCATTCAGGTTGTCGAATTCTGGGCCACCTGGTGCGGTCCGTGCGTGATGGGCATCCCGCACATGTCCGAGATGCAGGAGCACTTCAAGTCGAAGGGCGTCACCTTCATCGGCGTGAGCGACGAAAAGAAGGAGACGATCGAAAAGTTCCTCGCCAAGGGGCACGACGACGACATGCGCTACACGGTCGCCGTCGATGACGCGGGCAAGTCCAACAAAGCCTGGATGCAGGCCTCCGGTCGAAACGGGATTCCCTGCGCCTTCGTCGTCAAGGACGGCAAGGTCCAATGGATCGGCCACCCGATGGATGAGATGGACGAAAAGGTGGCCCAACTGTGCGGCGACACGGAATACGCCAAGCGCAAGGCGAAGTTGACCGATTTGACCCGGAAGATTTCGACGGCCGCCACGGCGGAGAAATGGGATGACGTTCACACGCACCTCTCCGAATACGTGAAGACTGATCCCGGGAGCATTCAGCACCAGTTGGGTCTTTACCACGTTCTGCTGGTGAAGTTGAACAAGCCCGCGGATGCGACGGCTCATGCCACGGCATTCATCGCGTCCACGGAAAAGGTGGATTCGCTCAACGCAATGGCGTGGATCATCACCACGCACGAGGACTTTCAAGGAAAGCGAAATCTCGATCTGGCGCGATCGGCGATCGACAAGGCGATGAAGATCAGCAAGGGCGAATCGCCCGGCGTGCTGGATACTTATGCGGCCGTGCTGGCCGAATCCGGCAAGATCGATGAAGCGATCAAGGCGCAGGAGAAGGCGGTCGCTCTGTGCAGCGCCGACGACCGGGAAATGAAGAAAGAACTGACCTCGCGACTGGAAGAATACAAGCGTAACAAGAAGGGTTGAGTCCGAACGATGCACCAACGGTTGCGGAATCAGATATCGGGGGCGATCGCGGTCTTTTTCGTCCCGGCGGTTGTGAGCCTGGCGCAAGACCCGCGCGCACTAGAAGTTCTCCAGAAAGCGGACGCGGCGACCAAAGCGGTGAAGGCCTGCTCGTACACGGGCGAGTCCTGGTCGAAGGCGCAGGTTGCGGTATTTGCGCCGAAGAAAATTGCTCGAATCCATGGCAAGTTCCTGCTTCGGGACGCACGCGTCGGTTTTTTCAACCGGCTCATGGGCAAGGCCTCGCACCAGCCGCCGGCGATTCGCGCCGATGTCACAATCAAGCCGGTCGGGGGCGGGCCGGATAAGCACCTGCGGGTGGCCGCGCACGACAGGTTCGTCACATTCATCGACGACGACGAGAAATACTGGCTCACTCAGGAGATGCCGGCGGGCGAGTCGCTGCTCAACGTGGCCAAGCAGTTGCACATGATCGAGTTTTCGCATCCCACGCCCTTTACGGACGAGTTGACCGGGCGGGTCCAGAAGTACGAAAGGTCCGAGGAAGTCGTTGGCGAGCCTTGCGACGTGGTTTACGTGGAGTATCAGCAGGAGGGCCTCAAGGCCCGCTGGTATTTCAGCCAGCGCGATCATTTGCCGCGAAGAGTGGACCGAATTTTTGCCAGCGGTCGCGCGGCGGGCACTCGCACGCTGATGATCTCCGATCTCGACGTCAATCCGTCGATCTCCGAAAGCGACTTCGAGCCGCCGTGTCCGACGGGCTACGAGAAGCGTTCGCTCACCGAGAAATGGCGTTCCGACCTGCTCGCGCCGGGAACCAAGGCCCCCGACTGGTCGTTGAAGACGCCAGAAGGCAAGACGGTCAAGCTGTCCGACCTGCGCGGCGAGGTGGTGGTGATGGAGTTCTGGTCGACCTGGTGCGTCTATTGCAAGGAATCTCTTCCCGAGGTTCAAAAGCTGCACGAGCGATACAAGGATCGCGGGCTGAAGGTGGTTGCGATCTGTTGCTGGGACAAGACCGAAAAGGCCGGCGCTACCGCGAAGGCGATGCGTCTTTCCTTTGACACCCTGGTCGACGGCGACCAGGTCGCGGAAGACTACCTCGTCGCGGGCCTGCCCACCTACTATGTCATCGATGCACAGGGGAAGATCGCCCACGCCGGCGCCGGCGCCAAGCAGATCGACGCGCTTCGCGATGCCATCGAAGAGACACTGAAAAAATCCGCCAAGTAGCGCGAATCAGCCGGGCCGGGTGCTGGCGCTTTTGTCGCGACTCGTATTGCGGGCGTCGGCCTGCAATAGATCGTCGAGCTTCGCGCCGGCCGCCTGGACGAGGTTCGCCTTGTTCCCGGAGATGACGTGCTCCACAACGCCGTCCTTTCGCACAATCATCAGCAGCGGATAGCCCCTTACCTTGTATATCCGCCCTGCCCGATTGCCGGGGTCGATGGCCAGCTCGAGATTGGCGTTCAGATCCGCGAGAACGCCGCGCACTTCACCCGGTTCCATCGGTTGCCGCATCGTTTCGCACACGTTAACGAAGCGCACGCCCTGGGATTCGTAGCGCGTACGCAATTCCTCGACCTTGGGCATCTGCCGCTTCGAGAAGCCGCAATTCGCGGCGAAGAAGTTCAGCACGGTGGCCGGGTGAAAGCTGAACTCCTCATTGGTGAGCGGCGCGCCGTCAACCGTCATCAGCGATAGGGAGGGGGCTGGCTTACCGATGAGTTCCATCGCCGCGACGGCCGGCGTGCCCTGAGTCGTCGCGGTTTTGTTCGACGCGTCGCGGCCGGTTTTTCTGCGCCGCGCTCCCGTGGCGTTGGCCGGGGTGGCGCCGAACGGAAGGTCGATTTTCGGAAACTCGTCGTCGTCCGTCTTCAGTGTGACCGCGGTGCCGTCATTCGGAGGACGAAACGTCGGGGGCGCGGTCACGACCACGCGGTAACGGCGGCCGGGGTTTACCTCAACAATCTCCGCCTTTACACCATGTCCGCTTGCCGTGGCCCCCGTCAGGCGGACGGGGTCCTTTCCGTAATTGTTAAATTGCAATACCTGCACGGCGACGGCATCTCCGGTTTCGCCGGCCGGCGGCGACAGATTTTGAATCGAGGCTGGGACGACCTCCAGCCGTGCCGGCACGATGCCATAGGCGGAGACGGAGAGTTCCTTCTGGCTGTCGAGAGTTGTCCGCAACATGGCCGACGCCCGCAACGCACCGGTTTCATAGGGGGGGCGCGTGTTCACGAACAGCTTGAATTCGCGCCCTTTGATCGTTTCGACCAGGTGAAAGCCGAATGCGGCGTCCGCGGGCGGGGCGTCCAGGGTGATTGAAATCGGCTCGGCCGCCTGATTGGTGATCGTGATAGTTCGTTCGCGCAGCTCGTCGGGCAGGACCTTGCCGAAGCCGGCGGATGGGGGCGTGACTTCGATCGATCGGCGAAGCTCGCCCAGCAGCGTGAGGACGACCGTTGCGTGGGCGGGATCGCTGGTTTTGACCACAACCTGTTTCTGGAAGCGGCCGCGAAGCGAGTCTGGATCGAGCTTGAGGTTCAGTCGTGCGGTCTGGTCCGGTTCGATGACGCGCGGCGGCTGGCCTATGACGCTGCAGCCGAAGGGCGGCTCAATGCGGAGAATCTCAAGTTCCTGCGTGCCGATGTTGGCGAGGATGAATTCATGTTCAAGCGACGAGGCGGCGCTGACCATGCCGAAGTCGTGCTGTGGGGATTCAATGCGAATGCTTGGACCCGCGATCAGATGCTGCTCCTGCGATATGTCGGGTTCCTGAGCGATCGTAATGGAACACAGTAAGATCGGAGCGAGGAAGGAAAGACACATCGGGACTCGAAAATGGCGGATCATCGATCACTCCACGGGAAGTATTCGTGGAGTGTAACATCGCTGAACTCAGCCCGCATCGCCGGGTCAAACGATGGATTCTGTTCAGCTTCCGGCGGAGATACACTTACCCCCGACGTGACGAATGATCCCGCTGACATTGCAATCGTGGGCGCCGGGGCGGCAGGGCTGATGTCGGCCATTTCGGCGGGGCGGGCCGCGCGCGAAATGGGAAGATCGATTCGCATTGTCGCGCTCGATGGGGCAAATAAGCTGGGGGCCAAGATTCTGGTCTCGGGCGGCGGCCGCTGCAACGTGACCCATGACGTCGTGGATGAGGGTGCGTTCTTCGGTTCGTCGGCCGCGGCGATTCGCAAGGTCCTGCGCCGTTTCGACGTATCGCGGACGATCGCTTTTTTCAATGAACTGGGCGTCGAATTGAAGCGGGAGGAAACGGGAAAGCTGTTTCCCACGAGCGACGACGCGGCGACGGTTCTCGATGCCTTGCTCGACGAAGCTCGAAATCTGGACGTCGAGCTGCTGCATCCCGCGCGGGTCGAATCGATCAGTGCCACTGCGGAAAACCCGTTTTGCCTGAATGGTCCGGGCGGTCCGCTCATCGCCCGCCGCATCATTCTGGCCCCCGGCGGAAAAAGTCTCCCCAAGACCGGTTCAGACGGTCATGGGTACGCGTTGGCCCGGGGCTTGGGGCATACGATCACGCCTCATGTTCTGCCTGCATTGGTGCCGCTGGTATTGCACCCCGAGTCCTTCATTCGAGCGTTGAGCGGCCTGACAGTGCCCGCCACGCTGGAGCTGCGTTCGGCCACGGGAAAGCGCCTGATCTCGTTCACCGACTCGACGCTCTGCACGCACCTGGGCTTGTCGGGTCCTGGCGTGCTCGACATCAGCCGGCACTATCTCAGTGCGCGGCTGGCCGATCCCGGGGCGGGGCTGTTTATCCGCTGGCTGCCCGACCACACGCCGGAGTCGCTGGACGCCGCGATTGTCGAGTTCGCGCGGACCGATGGACGCGCGGCGGTTGCGAGGTTCTTCGCCGAGAAGCTGCCGCTGCGGCTGGCTCGCGCCCTGTGCGAGCAGGCCGGCGTCGATCCGGGATTGGCGGCTCATTCTCTTTCTCGTGACGCGCGGCGGGCACTGGTCGCGGCCGTGGTCAACATGCCGCTCCCGGTCGTAGGCGATCGGGGCTTCGCGGTGGCGGAGGTGACGGCCGGCGGCGTTCCACTGGGGGAGGTGCGGCTGGAGACGATGGAATCGCGGCGCTGCGCCGGGCTTTATTTGTGCGGCGAAATCTGCGACGTGGATGGGCGCATCGGAGGGTACAACTTTCAGTGGGCGTGGTCGAGCGGATACGTGGCGGGGATTTCGGCGGCCAGATCGATTGCGTGCGCGTCATTCTGAGCGGAGCGAAGAAATCCTGCATCCTCAGAGTTTACGGTGGGTCTGACGGCAATCGCCGTTTTAGCAAGATGCTTCGTCGCTGGTGCTCCTTCAGCATGACGCCCTGGGCCTTATTTCCTCAGCATTTGAGGAAAATCACTTCTTTCTGAATAGAGAGTAGTGGGCGAAGTAGCTTTTCTCCAGCTCGGCGGCGCCCTTGCCGTCGTCCCAGCCCAGGCCCATGCCCATCGCGCGCATGGCGGCGTGGTCATCTTCGTCAAAGGCGAGGACCTCGAAGCCGGCTTTTTCCCACATTTTGCGAGGGAACGGGCAGCGGCCGTCAGCCCAGGGAATGTACTCCTGGTCGGGCGGGCTTTGGGGCGGGCAGATGTTGTAGATGACCACGTATCCGCCCGGTTTGAGGGCATCGGCCAGCGCCTCGACGAATGCCTCGTCGCTGACACTCAGGTCCACCAGACGCGACTTGTCCACCGGCCGCTCGGGATGAATAAACCCGTTCTTCAACGTGTTCTTCGAGGTGATGACGTCATACCCGCCGCCGACCGCCTTTTTCACGGCCGGGTCGCCGGGCCATTGTCCGTCCACCAGCGTCACGCGGCCGTCAGTGCCTGACGTTGACTTCATGACGCCCTGGTCTTGCGGCTCGCTGTAGATCGCTGTCAGCAGTGGATCGACATCGACGCCGACGGCATCGACGCCGGCCGACGCGAGCAGGCGCAAATGTCCCACCGTCCCGTAACCGTAGTCCATCAGCCGCTTGCCGGAGAGGTCGCCGGCGCCATGCTTCGCGAGCACTTCCAGCACGCCTGCGTAGGCGAGCGGCGAGCCATACTTGGTCGTGTAATAGATCGTCTCGCCGACGCTTCGCTCCTGCGTCGCGGCCTGCTCGTCCCTTGAGAGCTTTTTGAAGCTTCGTGCTGAATAATATTGCTTCATCGTCGGATTGACGTGCAGCGGCCGCTCGTCGATTTTCGGCAAGTCCGCCGTTCCGGCAAGGAATTTTCGCGTGAAGCCGGATTTCATCAGCGGTTTGAGCGCGGCCGCTTCTTCTTGCAGGCGTTCGACGCCCTGCTTCGTTGGCGCTGCGTCGGCCTTGCCCGCCTTGTCGCCGGGCTCGTCTCCCCTGCAAACCCGGTGGGAAACCGTGAATCCGAAAATGACAAAAAGTGCGGGCGCGATTCGACCGAGGGTATCGAGTCTCATTTCATTTCCTCTTTCCCCTCACCCGCACCCGCTGCCCGTGCCTACATTCGAGGCACGTTTTCCGATTCTGATGTAGACGCAGCGGAGGCCGAAGTCTCACGCGCGTCCATGCTCTCGTCGATCGCCGCGTCGAGCAATTCCATTTCATCCGGCGACAGCTCGGGCTCGGCCGAACGCGCTTCCTCCAAATCGGCCTGGAGGCGTTCGAGCTGTTCGAACCAGTACTGTTTCATCTTCGCCGCGGCGTTTCCGTCGGCGAGTTTCAAATGCTGCACCGTCACCTGACTTTTGTCATCGCCCTTCGGGTAAAAGTTCACGCTCACGCGGGTCACGCCGTCGGTCCAAAGGGCGCGCATTGACTTGGGAGCCGTGGAGGTCGTGACGGTGATATTCGGATCGGCGAGCCATTTCCGACGCTCATCGGCGTCGTCCCAGGCGCGGAACGCTGTATCGACCGGCACGTTCAGCGTCTTGCTCGCGCTGACTTCATAGCCGTCGGCGGTTTGATGCTTCTCGCGCAGGCCGCGAGCCTGCTCGTATTCCACGGTCACCATCTGGGACCACCAGTCGCCGGCGCCGTGCTTCTCGTGAAGAAGTTTAGCGATCTCTGCGTGTGGTAATGTCATTGCCTTGTCAGAATCGAGAAGCTGAAACCACTCGTTCCAACTCTTGCCGGTGGCGCGATGCACAGCCTCGTCGCTCATCTTGCCCGCGTTGCGCGGGCCGCCCTTTGGTGCGGAACCGCGCGAGGTCCCGCGCTTCGCCATTGATTTGGCGGCTTTCTTCGCCGCACGGGGCTTGGCCGCGCCGCCACGGGCGCGGGATGTTCGCGCGACGGCCTTCTTCGTCGCTTTCTTTTTCTTTTTCGGCGCCGCCTTCTTCTTTGAGCCGAGCGCGCGGCGCAGCACGCTGGTGAGCTTCTTCAGCGCGCCCTTCTTTTTCGACTTGGCTTTCTTGCCGCTCATCGCGCCGGTTCGTCGGCCAGCCTTTTTCTTTGTCGATTTCCTTTTGCCGCCGCCCGTCTTCTTTTTCTTCGCCATGTTCGCGTCCTCCGCAAAATGAATGCCGCCGGCCGTGCCCTGCCGCGGTTCGCGTACTGTCTCGCCGCTTTCGCGAGTTGACAAGGCCCGTTCCGCACATCGAGCTCGGTAACTATTGACTGGCAAATTGGAATGGGCGGCCATCCCCGGGACTCTGTCGGGTCGCGGCTAAACGGGGAATGCTCCATTGATGATTTCTTGCCTATCCCTTGAGCCCTTATTACGCTTTTCGCATGCCCCATGTCACCATCATTGGTATGCACCCCCTGGATTACAGCGACGAGGTTTTTGACCAGGCCGTCACCGTTGGCCATGGCCTGATCGCCCTGAATCCGGACCGCGAAAAGCGGGAGTTCGCCGACCTGACCACCCGGCAAGCGTTTCGCTCCATCGTTCTCGTCGAAATGCTGGTCAAAAATCGCGACAAGTCCATGTACATGGGGGACTTCGGCCAAACCGCTCGCGACAAGCTCGGCCCGGATGACCCGGTCGCGTACGAGGAGGTTTTTCTATCGCTCGACGGGCAATTCCGCATCGGAGACTATCTGGATCAGGTGCAAGGCCCGGATGTGCGGTTTGCTTTTTTTCTGCACGACCACCGTCCCGGTCTGCCGATTCAGA
>DATMEE010000108.1:0-4662 GCA_035557035.1 Phycisphaerae bacterium | reverse complement strand
TGCCTGCCGCTTCCTGCCGAGCATTCCTGGGTGGGCGTCGAGTTGAAAAAGCATCTGCCGGTCCGCACTGACCTCTATGAGTCGGAGAAGAAAAAGTCTGCATACCAGGCGGTCGCGAGCGACCGAGCAACCGCCGTGCGCCTGGCGTGGTTTTCGCCCGACGCGGTGGAAGACCGGACAGAATACGTCGATCTGGATGAGAGCGGCGAAGCCGTGGCGCGGCAGAGCTTTTCGGCTCCGCAGGCGCCTTCATTCGGATACTGAGCCGGTTCGGCTGCCCGCGTTCAAGAAATGCTGAAAATCGCCGGGCCTCTAAATGGGCGAAGGCGAAATTGGTTCCTGAGTAAAAACGAGACCGGCGACCGGATCAGGCATGATGAAGCGCAAGAATACGATTGCACCGTCCTGAACCGACGCCGGTCTACCCCACCCCTACCCTGTCCGACTGGCATCCGCCTCTCCGGGCGGGAGCTGATCGATCGATTCGATCGGCCCGCTTGCTTCTTTCCACTCCGGAACGGTCCGTCGATGCAAACCGCGATGGCTACCCCCCTCGGAGCAGGACCCCGATTCGCGTGCGCCAGAAGAACCTGATTGAAAATCGTTACGCCAGTCGGCCGACGGCCCGCAGGGAGATCAAAGCGGGAATCCGTCGGAAGAAGGCTCATTCATACCAATAAACCGGGCGAAAGTCAAGGATTTGGGCCGCCTGAACAATTTTCTACTTTTCAGTTGACGAGAATTGGGAGCCAATACTAAACTTTTGACGTCGAAGGACGCGATTTGAGGAACGCCTCAGAATCTTGGGCGAGGCGGCCCTCGATTCGGCAGATCCTTTCGACCGAGCGATGCGTAAGCATCGGGCGTTGTGTCCGGCCGGTGACGGCCGCTGGACGGTAGATGCCTGGCTCGGCTCTTCACTCGATGCCGTAAACCGGGGCTTCCCGCCCATTACAAAGGAGGTGATCCATGCAGAGTGATTGTATGTAGGCTGCCGTAGAACTGCGGCTAACGTGGCTGTGTTTAAGGCAGCCTTTCGATTTGGACCCGTCGAGGCTTCGGCTTCGGCGGGTCTTTTTATTGCTCCACACCGCCAAATGGGGTTCTAGGGCGCAATCAATGAATAAAGTGTCGGCGACGACTCGGGACGCCTGGCTGGCCATGGATGACGGCGTCCTGCTGCGAGAGTGCGACGTCGATACTTACCGGGCCAGCGGACCGGGCGGCCAGAAGCGAAACAAAACCAGCTCCGCCGTGCGTCTGCGCCACGCGCCCAGTGGCCTCATGTCGATTGCCGAGGAAAGTCGCTCCCAACATGAGAACAAGGCCAAGGCCCTAAAACGCCTGCGCTGGACGATTGCCTTCGATTGCCGGCAGCCGACGACCGATCGCGACGCACTCATGGCGCAGCTTCAATCATACCGTTCGCCGGAGGGCGGCCTGCGGATTCCCCGCCGCGCCCCGGACCTGCCTCTGCTGATTGCACGCGTTCTGGATGTTCTGGAGGCGGCAAGTGGCGGACTTCAGTCGGCGGCAGCGGGCCTGAGTCTAACCACGTCGCAACTATCGAAGCTGTTGGTGAACGAGGGAAAGGTCCTCGCCGCGGCCAACCATATCCGCGCGCGGCATGGTCTCAAACCGCTGCGCACCCACGACTAGAGCAGCGAACATGGCCGCAATCCGTCATTCTGAGCGAAGCGAAGAATCCGTGTGCCGAAGAGAACGGCGTATATCAGAGTAATCGCTAACTTAGCAACTCACGCGCCGGCCTGCTGCGCCTTAAAAGCCTTTTCTTTCGCGACCGGGTCCTCGAAGCCATTTCTCCGGCAAATCTCCGCGATGATTTCGGTGAACCGCTTGAGATGATATTCATCGAGCCGCATGCGCTTTTCGGCGCCGCCCTTGTCGCAAACAAGGTCGACCCAGCCCTTTTTCGTGAAGCGCGAAGACTCCAGCGACTTCATCTGGTCCCACGTCGCCGCGCCCTTGAAGCGATAGCGAATGCCCGCGTCGTCGAGCACGAAGTTCGTCAGCAGGATGCCTGCCAAGAAAAACGAGACGAGCGCAGCGCCGCCTGCCAGCAGCCACCCAAGCATTTTCTGGGCACGGATATCAGTGCGGTTGTGCTTCGTCGCACTGCCCACGGGCGTCTGAAGCTTGCCGCCGGCGATGGGAAACTTCATGCGATAGTCGGGACCGAAATAGTAAATCGCCTCGGCCGTCTCGAACGAGGGCGGACCGCTATAGAGCTGAGCCAACGCCTCGCGTTGGTCGGCCATGCGGAATTTGGTGGACACTTTGGAAGCGGTATCCGCCGATTCGACCGTCACCGCCGGATAGACTGGCGCACTGCGGGCATTCTCGCGATTCGCAATGTCGAGCGACGCGATGTGCTCGTCGAAGTTTTTGGCGGGATATCCCCGATAACCGTCGTACAAAAATGCCACGCCGAACCCGGCGATCATCAGGAAAAAAAGCCCGTTTCGGACAATGCGCTCGGTGGTGGGACCGCTGACGATGCTCATTCAGGACTTTCATTTCGTCCGGCGTGCGAAACACCCGGGTTGCTCAAATTCGGCGAAACCGCTTGGCGAACCCGCAAATGCGCACGCTTGCTTTCGGCACCGGAGTATCCATAATCTCCAAATCACTCTGTCGCAAGCCTTTATCCGATGAAAGCCGCTGCCCAAACGACCGCCGTGCAACCCGACCCATGGACCATCGGCCGTCTCCTCGACTGGACGCGGCAGCATTTTCAATCTCGGGGCATCGACGACTCGCGGCTCTGCGCCGAGTTGCTGCTCGCCAAAGTGCTCAATTGCCAGAAAATCACCCTTTACACCCGCTTCAATGAAGTCCCGACGGACGAGCAGCGGGCCGCATATCGCGATCTCGTGAAAAAAGCGGCCGATCATCACCCCATTGCCTATCTGGTCGGACGCAAGGAATTCTATTCGCTGGAATTCAAAGTAACGCCGGATGTGCTCATCCCGCGGCCGGAAACAGAGTTGATCGTCGAGCGAGCGCTGGCGTGGGTGGCCGCCCATCCACGGGAGCACTTTCGCGTGCTCGACATCGGCACCGGCTCAGGATGTCTGGCCGTGACACTCGCCCGGCGCGTGCCAGGATTACATGCCATCGCCACCGATATTTCGCCGGCCGCGCTGGCCGTCGCCAGGGAAAATGCAGCAAAACACGGAGTTGAAAGCCGGATTCAATTCGTCGAAGCGGACCTCCTCGATTTACCATACGGCCTCGCGCCTGAAGGCGGTTTCGATCTGATCGTCTCAAATCCGCCGTACGTCGCAACACGAGATGCCGAGTCGCTGTCGCGAACTGTTCGTGAATACGAGCCTCCTGCCGCGCTCTTCGCGGGAGACGACGGCCTTGCGATCTATCGCCGCCTCGCGTCCGGGATCGCGGCGATGCTGAGGCCCGGGGGGCTGCTGCTGCTGGAAATCGGGCTTGGACAAGCCGACGCCGTGCTGGATTTATTCGTCGGGATCCCCGGTCTAACGCCTGCGGGTCAGTATCGTGACCTCGCCGGGATCGAACGCACCCTTGCGTTTACACTCTCCGCATGATCTCGTCGGCCCCGGCCCTTATGAATCGACCCCCAATTTCCGCTGATCTGGCCGGCCGGGAATTCAGCCGAATTCTTATTATCAAGCCCAGTTCCCCCGGGGACATCATTCACGCCCTGCCGGTGCTGCGCGGATTGCGGCGGCGATTCCCCCGGGCGCATATCGCGTGGTTAGCAGCTACGCCATTTGTCAATCTGCTCGATGCCGATCCAGCGTTGAGCGAGGTCATACACTTCGATCGAGCCCATTTCGCGCGGGTCGGCAGGAGCTGGCGCGCGACAGTGGATTTCTTCAAGTTTGTTCGGGAGCTTCGCGGCAGAAAGTTCGACCTCGTTATCGACTTGCAGGGGCTGATTCGCAGCGGATTCATGTCGCTCTTTTCCGGAGCGCGCGAGCGAATCGGCTTTCGAGACAGCCGCGAATTGGCCTGGATATTTTACAACCGGAGAATTCCGCGCCTGCCGCCCGACATGCACGCGGCCGACAAACTGTTTGCCGTGTCCGAGATGCTGGGATTCGAGGATGCGCCGAAAGACTTCACAATTGAGATCACGCCGGAGGATCGCGCGCATGCTGACGAGCTGTTGGCACAGGCCGGAGTCTCGCCCGTCGCGCCGTTCGCGGTGCTCGTGCCGGGCACGCGATGGGAGACGAAGCGCTGGCCGGTCGACCGTTTCGGCGAATTGGCACAGGTGTTACATGATCGGCACGCATTGCCCAGCGTGTTCGTCGGCGCGGCGTCCGACCGAAAGGACGCGAGCCGCGCCTTGTCTCATCAGTGTTCCGCACTGTCTCAACAGCGCCACGCCCGTAAGGAAGCGGTAGGCGTTCAAATGGAAGCGGTGTCCGAATCCGACCAGAGAAACCTCTGCGGCAAAACAACCTTCCGCGAACTGGCGGCAATCATCGACCGCGCCGCGATAGTCGTCACCCCCGATTCGGCCCCGATGCACATCGCCGCCGCCCACAGCCGCCCGCTTGTGGCACTGTTCGGTCCGACGAATCCCCTACGAACCGGCCCGCACGGAAGATTGGATTCCGTCGTGCGATTGCCGCTGGCCTGTTCACCCTGCTATTT
>DATMEE010000107.1:0-3723 GCA_035557035.1 Phycisphaerae bacterium | reverse complement strand
GACGAAACCCACCGATTGCGCGCCGATGCGGATACCGGTGGCGGCTTGCAGTTTTTCCAGGCTGCTGAAACCGGCATGCTTCCTGCTGACGAACACAGAATGATAGGTGCTGTAGGGCGAGCCCAGATAGGAAAACTTATCAATATCGTATTGCACTCCCGATTCGCCGAGCACGGCGCTGGAGATCATGCCGATACTCGGATTGCCGATAGTGAGCCCGTCGGGCTTGGCGACTCTGAAAAGATGATTGGCGGCTTTGCGCCCTCCGGCGCCGGGCATGTACTCCATGATGACGGTGGGATTGCCGGGAAGGTATTTTTGCACGAACGTCACCACGGCTTTCGTGCGAAGGTCTCCCGTGCCGCCGGGATCCCTGCCCTGTATGATCGTCACGGTTTTTCCCTGGAAAAATGACGGTTGCGCCGCGGCGGGAACGCTTATCGAGCAGAAAACCAACGCGGCGAAAACGGCGAACACGCTCCGCTTAATCAGCTTGAACAGGTTAGGTATAAGTTCCACATGAACCTCCTGGTCGTGTTTGATTGGCCACTCAAAAAAAGAAGGCCCGAATCATCACGACTCAGGCCTTCTGCTCCTAGCTCTTTGCCCGCTGCGCTTGTTTATCTCTCACGCCCCTAGACCAAATGTCTTGGTCGGATTGTCCCAAAGAATTTTGCGCCGCGATTCAGCGCTGATCTTGTCATTGCCGCTAATCGCGCCGACGGTCTTGTCGGGGAACTTATCGATGGCATCGCTGTGCGGGTAATCCGTGGCGATCATCAAATAGTCATCGCCGACGTGCTCGATGAAAGTCGGCGCCAGCTCTTCCCCTGCTTCGCAGCTTACCCAGCAGTTTTGTTTGAAGTAGTGGCTCGGCTTTTCCTTGGTGATCTTAGCCGAACCGTGCGATTCATGCTCCCAGTGCTCGTCCATGCGTTCGAGCCAGAACGGCACCCAGCCGCAACCGGACTCGAGATGGGCCACTTTCAGTTTAGGAAATTTTTCGAGCACGCCGTCGGCGCAGAAGTTCAAGCAAGCGAGCATCTGTTCAAGCGGATGGCACGCGACGTGGCGGCCGAATTCGCTGTAACGATCGCCTCCCGCCTGGGGCAAAACCGTGCGCGCGCCTTCGTGAACGCAAACCGTGACGCCGAGCTGTGATGCGACGTCATAGATCGGATAATAATCCGGGCTCGAAAACGTGCGGCCGCAGAATTTGTTCGGCCGCCAAAAGATGCCGACGAGACCGAGCTTCTCGCGCGCGTATTTCAATTCCTCGACCGCGCGCGCCGGGTCCTGCAGCGGGATCAGCATGACACCATGCAGCCGCTTGCGATCGTGATCGCAATAATCGGCGAGCCAGGTGTTGTAAGCACGGCAGATCGCCGCGCTCAATTCCGGATCGATATCATCGCGCCACATAATGTAAAGACCGATCGTCGGAAAGAGCACCGAGACATCGATGCCTTCACGATCCATGTCGCGCAGGTTCGACGCGGGATCGAACTTGTTCGCGTAAGCGTCGGCGAAACACTCGCGCCAGCGCTTGGAAGAAGAAAAAATATAACCATAGTCTTCCATCGGGCGGCCCGGTCGAAGTGCCGAGTCCGACACCGGCTTGCCGTCCACTTCGCGGATCGTTTGGTTCGGTCCCGCCAAGTGCACCCGATTCTTGAACTTTTCCGGTAAGTAATTTTGATAAAGATCCGTCGGCTCCAAAATATGCCGATCGGCATCGATGACTTTAAATCCGTCTTTCATGCTTCCTCTCCTTTTGCTGTGTGGCTACAACGACCATATTTGCCTTGAGGCATCTTCTAAATAGATCAAACCCGCGTCCGCGGCAAGTCCTAAACCCCGCGTGACCCCTTAGTCATTCACGTCTTGAAAAAGACAGACGGATCTTCGTTGACCTTATCCTATATTTGCCTTGAGTTATCATTAATCGAGGAAAACCGAGGAACGTAAGTTACTCTGTACCTGGATAAAAAACTTTGTCCTGTAAAGTAAAGAACAAATTACAGAAACACATCAGCCTCAACAACCCAAGGCGACTAATGGATTGGCGTCGATAGCAAAAACAAATAGATTATCCCCTAATCTCCCGGCCCTAGGTTACGGGGTCCAGTAAATCGATGGAGGGTGAAGCCGTTTCATGGTCGTATTTGGTGTCATGGCGTAAATCGCTGATCGAACAATGTAATTCCCACGACACTTGCGCTCGGGAGAAGCGCGGGGACACGGCGGAAGAAAGGCAAGCAATGCTTGAGGACGACGACCAACAAACCAGGCAGTACCTCGTCGCACGTTTTTGGGAAGCGGCTCTGGGATTCTGGCGCAGAGGCGGCGGGCGTACGGCCTGGTTACTGACGCTCACGGTGATCACGATTGCGCTTGTCAATCTCGGTCTTCAGTACCGGCTGAATGTATGGCACCGCGCCATGTTCGATGCGCTCGACAAGCGTGATGGCAGCGAGGTGCTGTACCAATCGATGGTCTTTTTCCCCCTGATCTTCGCTGGTGTGAGCGTGGCGGCAGCGGCCACCTATGCAAAATTGACCCTGCAGCGCGGATGGCGCGAATGGCTGAATGCGCACGTGCTCGATCAGTGGCTTACCAGCGGCCGTTATTATCAGCTCAACTTGGTTCCGGGCGATCACAGCAACCCGGAACATCGCGTGGCTGAGGACCTGCGCCTGAGTGTCGACGCTCCGGTCGAGTTTGCGATCGGCGTCTTCTCGGCGGTCATCTCGGCGATCACTTTCATCGGCGTGCTCTGGTTCATCGGCGGCGAGCTCACGATCCCGGTGGGCAGCACGACGCTTCGCATCCCTGGCTTTTTGGTGATCGCCGCTTTTCTCTACGCGGTGCTGGCCAGCGGATCGATGGTTAGCATCGCGCGCGGCTTCGTCGTCGTGGCCGAGAATAAGAACCAGGCGGAGGCCGATTACCGATATGCGCTCACGCGTTTGCGCGAAAATGGCGAGAGCATCGCGATGCTCGGCGGCGAGAATGAGGAACGCGCCGGCCTGGACACGGCATTCAAGACAGTGCGCAGGCGCTGGCGCGAACTCATGGTGCAGTACATCCGCACCACCATTGTGTCGCAGACCAGCAGCGGCATCGCGCCGATCATTCCGATCCTCCTATGCGCCCCCAAGTATGTCGCAGGCACCATGACTCTCGGCGAAGTCATGCAGGCCGCGTCCGCGTTTCTCATCGTGCAGACGGCGTTCAATTGGCTCGTCGAAAACTATCCACGCCTGGCCGATTGGACCGCGTCGGCGCGACGACTCGCCTCGTTGCTGGTGTCGTTGGACCACTTGGAGCGCGCCGACCATGAAGAGACGACCGGCCGAATTGTTCGCCGGCAAACCGAGGATGGAGCGCTCCGGTTGCGAAACCTCTCGGTGACCTTGAACGACGGAAGCGCGGTGGTGAACGAAGCCGATGTCGCGATCACCCCGGGCGAGAAGGTGCTGGTCGTGGGCGAATCCGGCACCGGCAAAAGCACGCTGGTGCGCGCGATCGCCGGCCTGTGGCCGTGGGGTGGGGGCGAGATCCTGATCAAATTCGAAGGGCTGTTCTTGATGCCGCAGCAGCCCTACGTGCCGCTTGGAACGTTGCGCCGTGCCGCGACCTATCCCCTCTCGCCCGAGACGGTCGATGATGCCATGGTCCGTAAGGCGGTCGAGGAAGTGGGGCTGGGTCATTTTCTCGACC
>DATMEE010000106.1:0-4816 GCA_035557035.1 Phycisphaerae bacterium | reverse complement strand
GTCGGTATCCGGATCGACGATCGTGCCGGGCGAGCCGCCTCCCCCGCCATGCTCGTGCCGCGGGGACGTCGATGGCAGCACGTTGCTGGATGGCGCCGACATTGATTTGTACGTACAGATGTTTCTCGAACAAACCTCGATCGAGCCGTGCGCCGAAATGACCGGTTCACCGGGTCAGCCGTTGGACGACGACGACACGGTCGAGTTTGTGTTTCGATTGCTGGACGGAACCTGCACGCCCTGATTCGGTTACTCGCCCGATTCGGCGAGCGGTTTCACCAGCCAAAGAAATTCTCGATTGCCGGCTCGGCCGCGGATCGGGCTCTCGGTTTGCTTCGTGCAGGCTAACCCCAGCCCTTCTATTTTTGCGGCGACGCCCGAAAGCACCTCTTGCAAACTCTCTTCTCGTAGCACGCCTTTTTCGAGCATGTGCTCGTCGGCTTCGTAATGGGGCTTTATCAGCGTGATAATCATTCCATCCGGATCCAGCAGTCGAATCGCCGCCGGGAGAATTGCCTGCTGTCGGGTCCAGCCGGCGTCAATCGTAACGAGTCGCACGCGCTGCGGCAGGCGCACTTGCAGCGCATCGGTTCGCTCGAGCACGACTACCCGGGCATCTCTTCGCAGCCGATAGTCGAGGACGCCATAGCCCCGTTCGATCGCATAGACCTTGGCCGCGCCCCGCTGGAGAAGGCAATCGACGAATCCGCCGGCGTTGCTGCCGATGTCGGCGCAGGTCCAGCCTTGCAGCGACAGGCTGAAGGCATTCAGCGCGTGCTCGAGTTTGGCGCCGGCGCGTGAAGCGAACCGCGATGAGTCATCCCGCTGCGTCATGGCTCGGACGCTCTCAAAGGAAAAAGCCCTGACGGATCAACGTCAGGGCCCTGGCAAACCTGGTCGCTCGTTCCGCTCGCCAGCACCAACGGCAACGGGTGACGAACCGAGAAGCCGCAATGCGCGAGGGGCGCGCGACTTCGCGAGGGTTTTACTTCGCCGCCTTGGCGACGTTCAGTTGCTTCGCCAGGCGGCTCTTGCTGCGGGCCGCGGCCTTCGGATGAAGGGTGAAGCGATTGCCATTCCGGTCGAGGAGGGCGGCCGCCTCTCGAAATGCCTTCTCGGCGGCATTCACGTCCTTGGCGGCGATGGCGTCTTTCACCTTCCGCACGGAGGTTTTCAGTTCGGATTTGCGCGTCCGGTTCAGCTCGGCGCGGCGCTGGTTCTGTCGAAGTCGTTTCTGCGATGAAAGTGAACGGGCCACAATTGCTCCTGTTGGCGTCTAAGCGCTCGATGGTTGTGATGGCCGGTCGCGCGCCGGCGATTGAAAGACCTGCTATTAGACTAGGTTTTCGTGCCGGCGACAAGTTTCTCGAGGCGCTGGCGGCCATCGCGGTAGTTGTAATCCTGCTGGATGAGATAGCCGTAGACTTTTTTGGCCCCATCCAGATCGCCCGAGGATTCTAAGGCTCGTCCCAGCCAGTAGTTAATATCGTTGGCCAGCGAGCCGCTGCGGGTTTCCATTTCCTCGATCGCGCGCTGAAGCACCTCGACGGCCTGGTCATAAAACGCCTTCGAGTAAAAGCACCGGCCGATGTAGAGCCGGCTCTGTGCTCGGAGGCGGGCATCGGCCCGCGATTGCTGGAAGATGGGAATGGCTTCGTCGTAGCGTTTGGCGTGAAAATATCTCAGGGCCAGCTCGTAGCGCAACTTCAAGTCGGTCGGGTAATGCTGGACGCGATCCTCGTAAATGCGCGTTTCGATTTCGGATTGTTTCACCATTTGCTGGTGATAGGCCTGCCGCAGGGCTTCATTCGCCGGATCGGCTTTCACGCGAGCAACCGCCTGGGCGAGGTGACGGTTGAGCTGGCGAATGGTGATCTCGTCGGCCTTGTGCTTGAAAATGTAGTTCGATGTGGCCTCGAATTCGTCGAGCAGGAGCTTGACGGCCTCGGTTTCGGCATCGTCCGCCTCGATGCGGATCATGAGGTTGATGAGGTTCAGCAACTTGTTGGGGACGCTGCGATTGGCCTCCCAGTCGCGGCGGGCCGAGTCAACCAACTGGCGATTTCGATCGACGGTGTGGACGCGCTTCTCGCGGTCCTGCATGTCCTGCTGAGCCTCGGCGTTTTTCAAGGAGTCAGTGAAGCCGTCCCCTTTGGCGAAACGGCCCTTCACGATGGTGAGCTTGCTGGAGGCGTCGCTCAACATTTTTCCAGGAGACGGAGACTCGGGATAATGCTGGGCCCAAAGCTGGGCCAGGGCGATGCATGATTTGAGGATATCCATGGCGCCGGTGGTGTTTTCAAACTCGATGGCGAGATCGGCGCAATACTGCATGGACTGACAGGCCGACTCGTAGTGCGAGGCCGCCATCTTCTTGGTCGTCTTGTAGGCGGACGTCAAAATGGGCGAGATCCACTGTGCGACGACATCGCAATTCGCCTTGGCCGCAAGGTGAAGTATCTGCTCCATGTAGGAGAGATCGTTCGGATTCAACCCGAAGAGGTGCAGGGCGTTGTTCAGCGACTGGGGATAGTCCTTGCCGCCGGTCGGATATTTCCGGGCGAGCATGAAGCCCGGAGGCTTGCCGCCGACGCGCAAACGATTCGTCGCGACGAGCCAGAGCTTTCTCAGCCCTTCTTCGAGGGCGTCAGGCCAAAAGGACAAGCCCTGAACATACAGCTCGACGGCGTAATCGTAATTGCGCGACGACTCGGCCTTCGCGGCGTGCGCGAAAAGCTTCCGCGCTTTCTCCTGGCCTTCGCGGAAGCCAACGAGCCGCTCGGTTGAATGCGTTCCGGCCGGCGCCGGGTCTGGGCTGTCGCTATTCTTGGTCATGCGTGAATCACAGTCGTCGCCCGCCTGGTCGTCATGCGATCATCCCGGGCGCGACGTAGCAAGCGGACTTTCGCGCGTATTCAGCCGCACCGGTGGAAGCTAAAATCCATTCTATCAGAATTGAGAATGTCAGGGGAGTACATTTTGGCGAACAACGACATGAAAGGGCTGCGCATCATTGATTATCCCGATCCGCGCCTGCGCAAACGTTGTGAGCCGGTCGAGCATTTCGATGCCAAGCTCGCTGGATTGGCCGAGCGAATGCTGGAATTGATGCGCGCTGAAAAAGGGGTGGGTCTGGCCGCGCCGCAAGTGGGTGTTTTGTTGCAGCTTTTCGTGTGCAACATATCGGGCGAGGCGGACGACGACCGGGTGGTGGTCAATCCCGAATTAACGGACCTTGAGGGAAACCAGGTGGGCGAGGAGGGATGCCTGTCGATTCCGGACGTGACCGTGGACGTGCATCGGGCCAAGCGATGCGTGCTGATCGCCCGGGACCTTCGCGGCCGGCCGATTCGCATTGAGGGCGTCGATCTGGCGGCACGGTGCTGGCAGCACGAGGTGGATCATCTGCACGGGCGATTGATCCTGGACAAGATGTCGGAGAGCGACAAGATCGCGAATCGAAAGCAGCTGAAGAAGCTGGAAGCGGCATTCAAGAAGCGGTAGCGAGAATTCGTGGTCAAATAAAGGGCGTCGAATGCGGGTGGTTTTTTTTGGCTCCGGCGAATTCGGCATTCCGACGTTTGATTCGATTGCATTCGACGGCCATGAGATTGCCGCGGTTGTCACGCAGCCGGATCGGGCGCGCGGGCGGGGGAAGGAGCCGAAGCCGACGCCGTTGAAAGCGGCGGCGCTCGAAGCGGGCGTGGAGGTGATCAGCCCGGAGCGCGTGAATAGTCCAGACGTTGTCGAGCGGATCAAGTCTTATAGCGCCGATCTGGGATATGTGGCGGCGTTCGGGCAAAAAATCGGGACGGAGCTATTGAGTGCTTTTCCGGCGGGAATGGTCAATCTTCATGGATCGCTGCTGCCGGCTTATCGTGGCGCCGCGCCGGTGCAATGGGCCGTGATCAACGGGGACGAGACCACCGGCGTCACCGTGTTTCGGCTGGTGGAGAAAATGGATGCAGGGCCGATTCTGGTGCAGCGGCGGACGGCCATCGGCGCCGACGAGACGGCCGACGAGCTTCACGACCGGCTGGCACGGATCGGGTGCGATGCCGTTCGCGAGACACTCAAGATGCTGGAACGCGATCCAAAATGTCCCGGCGAGCCGCAGGACGAATCGCGGGCCACGCTCGCCCCGAAGCTGAAGAAGTCAGATGGATTCATCACCTTCGACATGCCGGTCCGCAAACTGGCGGCGCGAATTTGCGGGCTTTGGTCGTGGCCCGGCGCCCAATGCCGATTTATCTCGGCGGACGGCAAACGTGACGAGGTCGTCACGCTGGCAAGAGCAGCGTCTTATGAAGGACGCTCGACCGCTACGCCGTTGACTGACTCGCTGGGCCGGGTTTCGGCGGTGATGAGCGTGCAGGCAGCCGATGCGGACCTGGCCATCCTTGAGATAAAGCCTTCGAACAGTCGGCTCATGAGCTGGCAGGATTTCGTGAATGGCCGGCGGGTGGAACCGGGGGATCGGTTCATACCCATCGGGGTTCCGGTCGCGGAGCGCGCCGAATGATGATTCGCGAGGCCGAGTTTGCGGGTCGCTTCTATGCGGCGACGAAGGACGCCTGCCTGACCTCGATCGAGTCATGTCTGGAGCGCACAGACCTGTCAACCGGGGTTTCAACGGAATCCGACGCGGATCGCATCATCGGCGGGATTGTTCCTCATGCGGGGTGGGCCTACAGCGGCCCAATCGCGGTACGAGTGATACGCGAAATTGCCTCGCGACCGCATCCCCAGACGGTGATCGTGTTTGGGGCGATTCACGTGCTGCACGGGAACATGCCGACGGTGTTTGGGTCGGGGG
>DATMEE010000105.1:0-2416 GCA_035557035.1 Phycisphaerae bacterium | reverse complement strand
CGTGCCGACAACAGCGACAATGATTCCGGTTCGCGGCAGGGATTCTTCGACCAGGCCTCGCACGACGATGACGACATGGATCACGATTCCGACGGCTTCGACGGCGACGATGGCGACAGCGATTACGCGTGAGTCGTGCTTGAGTTGAAAAAGGAAACGGCCGCCCGATCGGGCGGCCGTTTTTTGTTTGGGATTCTTGTAGCCCGGGCGAGCGAAGCGACCCCGGGGGAGCAGTCGCAACGAAAGGCATCTGGCCCGTCGGTCGGCGCTGTCCCGGGGTCGCTTCGCTCGCCCGGGCTACGGTCAACGACAATCAGATCACCACGACCCTGGCGCCTACGCCGACGCGGCCGTAGAGATCGATGACGTCTTCATTGCGCATCCGGATGCAGCCGGAGGAGACGTTGGTGCCGATGGTCCAGGGCTCGTTGGAGCCGTGGATGCGATAGAGCGACGAACCCAGATACATCGCCCGCGCGCCGAGCGGATTTTGCGGGCCGCCTTCCATGTGCCGCGGCAGGTCGGGGCGCCGCGCCAGCATTTCCGGCGGCGGCGTCCAGGCCGGCCATTCCTTCTTCGCGGACACGGTCTTGACGCCCGACCAGGTGAAGCCGGGGCGGCCGACGCCGACGCCGTAGCGCAGCGCCTTGCCGTCGCCCTGCACCAGGAACAGGAACTTGTTCGGGGTGTCGATCACGATGGTGCCCGGGCTTTCCTTGCCGTGATACTCGACCACCTGCTTTTCGTATTTCGGATCGAGCGGACGCTGCGCGGGGTCGATCGCCTCCTCCTCCCCGCGCATCGATTGCTGCGGATCCATCGGCGGCAACAGCGCGCGCCGTCCGCCATATCCGTAATCGGGCTGCGGCTGATAGGCCGGCTGCTGGTAACGACCGCCCTGCGGCGCATCGCCGAACAGGAATTCGATGAAGCCGCCGCCCATATTGGAGCGCTCGGCAGAGGCCATGCGCACCGGCGCGGGCTGGCGCGCGTAGATCACGGTGGGCTCGGTTGAGGCGTCGATCGCACTGGCCTCACTGGCGAAGCAAAGGCAAGACGCGCTCGCGAGGAGCGCAAGGGAGATTTTTCCGGACATCGACGTACTCTGTACTGTTCGTCACTGCGGGTTGGTGGCGGCTCGACGAACGCCGCTGCACGCGATCAATACAAATCAAAACCTAATCGGTTTGGTAAACAGATCAGCCGTTTCGATTCACCATTTCGGCAATCACGCGCGGATTTGTCCGGTAGCGTTTATTTTGCGTGAACGCGCTCCCCTCATGGTTAATCGTTGGTACGCGGCCGCGGGCAAACCGCTACCACGAAGCGTTCCGGCGTGAACCTCACGTTAAATCGCATTGGTTTAAAACACACGCGAAGTGAAGGGGTGGGAAAAACTCATGTCGGTCAATCGCAAACGTTTTCGTATCGAACAAGCCATTCTGGGCGACGCGCCAATGATGATGTCTGCCGTCGAAGGCGGCGAGATCGGTCCGATGCATCGGGAGATCATGGCCGAGCTGCGGGCGATCCGCGTACAGATGGCGGGCTTCGGCCACATCCCCGCCGCTTCGACCGGGCAGTCGGAGATCTCGCGCGAGATTGCCGAATCGCACGCGTTGCTGGAAACCTATCGCGCCCAGATCGAGCAGTGCGCGAAGCTCAAGGTCGAGCTTGACCTCATTCACGATGCGATCAACCGCACCAAGCGCGAAATCGCCACGCTGCACGGCAAGAGCTTTGACGGCCACGAAATGGCCAAGGTCAATGGCGAACTCGGCGCCGTCGTCGGCGGCACCGAACATGCCACCCAGCAGATTCTCGAGGCCGTCGAGGCGATCGACCAGGCCGCCACCGCATTGGCCAAGAACATCTCGCCCGACCAGCAGAAGCTGCTCAGCGAGGAAATCCAGGAACGCGTCGTCGCGATCTTCGAGGCCTGCAATTTCCAGGATCTCACCGGCCAGCGCATCAGCAAGGTGATGACGACGATGAAGTTCATCGAGCAGCACATCAATGCGATGATGGACATCTGGGGTGGCGTCGATGCCATCAAGGCGCATGCCCCCGCGATCGTCGACACCCGCGAAGGCGACGCCAAGCTGCTGAACGGCCCGAAGCTGGACGGCGACGACGGTCACGCCTCGCAGAACGACATCGACGCGCTGTTCGATTGATCTGGTTAACGCGGACTAAACAGAAACGCCGGCGAGACGCCGGCGTTTTTTGTTGAGCTCGTCATTGCGAGCGAAGCGAAGCAATCCATAGCGCCACAAGCGGAGGAATGGATTGCTCGCTTCGCTCGCAATGACGGGAAACCTCACGCCCGCGACGCGCAGCGGACGTAGACCATGTTGCCGTAACGGACCGCGGCATCCTTTTCGATGAAACGGGTCACGAGCACGCGGCCGTCGAA
>DATMEE010000104.1:0-6213 GCA_035557035.1 Phycisphaerae bacterium | reverse complement strand
CGCTGCGCCAGATAGTAGAGCAGACCCTGATCGCTCAGATCGAGAATGGTCTCGTCGGGCGAGGTGCGGGATTGAATGTGGGAAACCAGCGCTTCGGGCGTGTCCGCCTGATCGACGGGAATGCGCAGCCCCGCCAGTCGTGGAATGGAGGACGTTTGCATGGGCCGTCCATCCGCGCGCAGATGTGCAGGCAGCATCGGATTCTCAACGCCTGAAAGTTGCCGGCCAAACGCGCCCCCATGCCCGAGCCGGAACAGTGAGACGGCGCTGGGAAGAATGCAGATGAGAATGAACATGCTCATTCTTCTTGTGATATGCGGCATTGGAAGAACAACTGGAATTGGTGAATCCGACTTCGTCTTGTTAGAACCAGACCCGATCGCATAGGCGACCGCCGCGCCTGCGAATAGCGCAAAGCCCGCGACGCTGTAGGCCGCGTGCCAGAGGTCCGGCCGGTTCAGGACCGTCATCCAGAAAAAGCCGCCCACAATGGCCGCCAGCACGAGGGCCGACTTCGCTCTCGCATCCCCTCGCGCCATCAAGCCGGCGGCCAGGCCGATCCCGTACGTCACCGGCAACAGGTAAAACACGCCAAGCGTCAGCCCCGACACAAGCAGATTGTCGAGCAACGCTTCGCCGGCTCGCCAGCCGATTGCGGGATAACTGGCGGGATAGATTTCAGTTCGAAGTACGAAAATGTGGGCGAGATTTGCGATCAAATCCGAAATCAGCCCGTTCCAGGCGCACCAGATCAAGAAAGGTGCCGTCGCGATCGCAGCGCCGCCGAGAAAGATCGCGCCCCGTTTCGCTGCGAGCCGCTGCCAACGCGCGTCGGTCCCTTGAAAGAGCCATGCATCCAAAATCAGCCAGATCGGCGCTGCGGCTGCCAGATAAACGCCCGTCTCGAAGCTGTACAGGCCTCCGAGTGCCGCAAGGATGCCCGCAGTGAATAACCACCGCGGCCTTCGTCCATGCAGGAACATTCCGAGCGCCGCAACGACCGTCATCGCCAGCGCCGGCCGTTCGCTCACCTCGTACCATCCGAGAACCAGGATCAGGAACGTGAGAAGCGTCGCCCAGAGCCTCCGCGTCAGGGCCGCCGCTGCCAGTACGATGGCAGCGGCCCCCAGGGGGGGCAGTAGGCCGCGATAGACGTAACTGTTTTGCCCCATTCGACGCAACGACGCAACACTGTCACCGAATAACCAGCGCCCGAGAAGCGGCTTGAGCACGTCCTCGCCGATCCCGTGCGGCACGTGTGCGTCGCGAAAGGGCAGCCCGCCGTTTGCGTACACGTCCAGCATCGCCAGGCGCTCGCCTTCGTGATACAGATCCAGCGGGCCGTCGATGTTTCCGTTGTAACAGGCGATGTACGCGCCGATGACCAGTCCGGCGAAAGCCGTCGCGCGAAGTCGACTCCGGTTCGCAACTGATGGGTTGACCATGCGTTGTCAACTGAACAGAGCCGCGACCGTAAGGGAGCGGTCACCGCTGAATTTGTGAGGGTTTCGGTTGCCACGCCCATCCCTCGCGGACGTGGTCACGAACGTGGAGATCGTCAGGTCTTGAGTGCCAGCTGCACGACTTCACGATCCGGCACGAAGGCGCTGCGCGTGTAATTCACCCGCCAGACCAGTCCATCGGACGCGGAATACTCGGTCCCGTGCGGCAGATCGCACCCGGAAATAAAAATGCGCTCGGCGATCAGATCGATCGCCTTCCGCGCGGCCGCCTCGTGCGACGCCGGCGCGATCACCTGCACGTCCGGCAGCCCGAACGCCAGCAGGCCGACCGAGTCGAAGAGCAACATGCCCTCGTTGTCGCCCGACAGCGCAAAGCCGCGGATGTGCGCGCAAGTCCGCCACATGGCCTGTCCCGCCGACCGGGCATACTCAAGCAGACCCGCGAGCTGATCGACCGGCGTCAACATGCGCGCGTCGGGCCAGAAGGTGCAGACGACCGGCGTGAATTCGGTCAGCGCTGCGTGGGCGTGGTGGTGGACACGGACGACGAAGTCGCGCGGGCTGCCCGCGGGGTAGTGCGACGTCAATGTTACATGCGCGGCATGGACCCGAATCGCATCGGCGAATTCAGCAGAGTGCTCGAAGTACGTCAGCGTCTCTTCGATGGCGGCCGGGTCGCGGGGAGCGTTCTGCAGGTCGAATTCGAGCACCACGTCGCCAATCCGGATGCGCGGGAGAGTGTCGCCCTCCACGGCCGCCGCGTCGCGCCGGCCGGTCCGGCGCAGCGATGCCACGAATACGCCGGGAGCGACGCTGCAATCGCGGCTGAAAAGAACCTGCGTCCGCAACGTGAGACGCGGTAGCTCCTGCTCCGACGGTGGCAGGGCGTTGACGGTGTTGGTGGGAGGCGTGGGCAGATCGGCGCCGACGTCGTCGCCCGGCCGCCGCTGCGCTGGCGGCTTGGTCATCCGCACGTCGCCGCCCTCGTCCTCCCAGCGCTCGGCCGGCGCCGGCTCGGTGATCGCATCGGGTTGGGCTTCTTCGACCGTGGAACGGATCGTGCCGGTCGCCTTGGCCCGCGCGGCGGCGATTTCACCGGCTTCGGGTGACCAGGCCTCGGCGAGATAGGCGGCGTCGTCCGGCTGCGAACGGGCGGCCGCGGTCTTGGCGGCCGAAGGACCGTGCGACGGACTCGCTGCTGGAGAGGACCGTGCCGCACGAACGGGATCCTCGCCCGCGCCGATGGTCCGGTAGCCGGGAACCGAGTCTACCACTGGCTTCACTCGTTTTTTCGACGCCAGCCACCTAATTGCCTCGATTCCCGCAGCCGCAAAGAGGCAGACCCGGCCCGTCGTGGTCTCATGTGAAGACCATGCCGCCGCCCCAAGAAGTGCCAGACAAATGACATGAAGCGGAGCGGCGGAACGCCCACCGGGCCCGACGCCGATCAAGCCAACGATCGACGCCGCCAGCGTCACGGTGCCCAGAATGACGAAAACTATCAGCACGAGGAGTTTCGCTCCGCTTGCGCATAGATTTCGTCAGGAATCGGAATCAATCCGCCGCTCCGATCGATGCACGCCAGCGTCGACGCCGCTTCACACAGAAGCATGCCGGCGCGATGCAGCTTGTACGAGTGATCGATCCGCGCCCGGGTCATCCGCTCGATCGTCGTCGTCAGCACCAGCTCGTCATCGTAAAAGGCGGGCGCCTTGAATTTGCATTCCACCTTGGCGACGGCGAACAGCACTCCCTGCGCCTCCAGATCGCGGTAGCGAAAGCCGGCCAGTCGCAGCAGCTCGGTCCGGCCCATCTCGAAATACTCAAAATATTTGGAGTGGTGCAGAAACCCCATCGGGTCGCTCTCCGCGTAGCGCACGCGGATCGACAAATCACAGGACGTCGGCCTTTCGATGCTCATGCCGCCATTGTCCGGCCGCGCGGCGGGCGTGCAAGAGGAATGAAAATCGCAGAGAACTTCGATCCGTTTAGCCCAGACCCAATGGGTCCGAGAGTGCGCGAAATATAAACATGAACAAGAATAATCTCTTTACGGAAATATCGACGCACGTTCGCCTTCACCGGGGCCCTGTCGGGCCGCGGCTAAACGACTCTCCGCGCCCTTGGCGTTCCTCGCCGGCTCAATCGCGCCGCGCGCCCGGCCGTCGTGTTTCTTCAGCAGACTCTCCGCGTCGCGTCGATTTAGTCCCCGCAACTGCATGACGATCGCCGTCTTGGCTTTGCCGCGGGCGTCGTGCAGCAGGCGGCCGGCCTCGTCGCGATTCACCCCGGTCACGGCCATCACCACGCGCGTCGCGCGGTCTACCAGCTTACGGCAGGCGTAGCTGTTCAGATCGACCATCAGATTGCCGTAGACCTTGCCGAGCTGCACCATGCTCAAGGTCGTGATCATGTTGAGCACCAGCTTGGTCGCGGTGCCGGCCTTGAGCCGCGTCGATCCGGAAAGGATTTCGGGGCCGGTGAGCACGCGAATGTCCACGTCGGCGGCCGCCTCCACCTGCGATTTGGGCACGCAGGCGAAGAAGATGGTCTTCGCCCCTCGCCGACGGGCCTCAGCCAGCCCTGCGTGAACGTAAGGCGTCGTGCCGCCGGTGGCGATGCCCATGAGCACGTCGCTCTTCGCGACCTTCATCTTGCGGATTTCTTTTTCGGCGGCCTTCGGATCGTCCTCCGCGCCCTCGACGCTCCGCCACAGCGCCTTCTTCCCCCCGGCGATGATGCCGCGGACCATCTTCGGATCGGACCGAAACGTCGGCGGGCACTCGGATGCGTCCAGCACCCCCAGCCGCCCGCTGGTCCCGGCGCCGATGTAAATCAGCCGACCGCCACGCTGCCATGCGGACGACACCATGGTGATGGCGCGCACGATATCCGACTTCGCCTTTGCGACGGCGCGCGGAACGGACTGATCCTCGGCGCTCATGACGTCGAAGGCGTCAGCGATCGAGAGCGAGTCGAGCTCAAGCGAGCGCTGGTTGCGTTTCTCAGTGAGAAGATGTCCTCGGTCGTTCATTCGGCTTCCTTGCCTTTTTCGCCCTCAATGGTAATCGATGAACCGCATTCGGGGCAGATTCCGCTGACATTTCCGGTGAGGTTGTATCCGCACTCAGCACAAATTGGGTGGTCGATCGCTGGCGACTTGTCCCAGAACTTCCGTATTGTAACCGCGGCTCGACAAAGAAGGCCCAGCATGAGTGGCCACAAACTCATCATCAGGGCATCGAAGATATCATCGGTTTTAGTTGTCCAGATTGGACGACGGGGCGGACTCATCGAGAGAGCGAAGAAAAACCCAACCGCCATTCCAAAGATCAAGAACAGGATTCGCTGTCGAGAATATGATGCCGCGAGGAACGAGCAAACGGGCGTTAGCGACAGACCAACTAACTGGAGAACAGTTGGGCCGCGATTGCTCAATGGAGTTCCTGCAATTGTGATCATGAGAATGACGATGCCTGACGCCACCAATGCGAGCATGGCATTCGCCAACTGCTCCTGATGGTCATCGCAGGGGATTTGTCTTCTGAGTCGCAGCCTCACAATAGTTAACATGTCCTAGAAGCACCATGCAATTGGCTCCTGTCACGCGCGGCAGGTTTGCCGGCACGCCGTCCACGCATGCGACCGCCAGCATCGCGAAGGAGACGCATTCCTTGGCCTGGGTGCTGATGCCGTATTCGTCCATCAGGGTGAGTTCGTGATCGCCGGGGATTTCGGGGCGATCCAGGGCGCGGGCCAGCTCGCGGAGCAGGGTCGGATTTTTCGCGCCGCCGCCGCAGAGGATGATTTCGTCGATTCCCCGGGCTTGTCCCGCGCTTGCGCGAGTGGACCGGTGTTCATTCAAAACGAGAATTGGTTTTTTCGCCCGCGTAATTCTTTCGCCCCTCCGGGGCTGGATCGCGCGTCGCGTCGATACCCCGGGCTTACGCCCGGGGCTATACCCTGACGCTCCTCCGGGGCTGATTGCTGCGTAGGCGCGGGCGAGGCACTCCGCCGTGAAGTGGGTGGCCGTGGCAATCCAGTGTTCTGCCTTATAGCGCCGTGGCGCGAACCGCGCGAGCAGCGAGCGCACGTGGGCAGAGCCGAACTCCTCGCGGCCGCAGCTTTTGGGCGGCGGCCGGCGCAGATAGGGGTGAGCGAGCATGTATTCATATACGTCGGGAATGAGCCGGCCGTGCGCGGCGATTCTTCCATCGCGATCATAGGTCTTGCGGCCGCGGGTGAAGTGCGAGACGAGGGCGTCGATGATCATGTTGCCCGGGCCGCAGTCGAACGCGATGACGTCGTCCTCGCTCCCGCCCGCCGGCAAATATGTGAGATTGGCAATGCCCCCGATGTTCTGAATCACCCGGCTCTTTTTCGCATCGCGGAAGAGAACGTAATCCGTCCACGGCACCAGCGGCGCTCCCTGACCGCCGACCGCCATGTCCGCCTGCCGGAACTGCGACACCACCGGCGCGCCGATGGCCGCGGCGATGATCGTAGCGTCGCCGATCTGCATCGTTCCTGTTTCGGCGTTTCCGCTGCCGCTGGTGCGAGAATCCCTTCTCGCACCCAGTCTCTCGGGAATCCCTTCCCGAGAACCATTCTTCACCGGGGGCAACTCGGCGCCCCCGGAAGGCCCGCGCACTGCCGTGCGGGGTTCTGAATGGCCGCTTCGTGGCGGCAGATGGCATACGGTTTGTCCATGAGAGCCGATGAGATCAACGCCGCGAAGCCCCAGTTTCTT
>DATMEE010000103.1:0-3021 GCA_035557035.1 Phycisphaerae bacterium | reverse complement strand
GCGGTACCAAGCTGACGCACGTTCCCTACGGCTCCTCGCCGCAGGCGATGACCGCGCTCGTGCGCGGCGACGTGCAGGTGGCCGTGATGCCGGCGATATCGGTGTTGCCGCACGCGCAATCCGGCGCGGTCAAGATCCTGGCGGTCACGACGGGCAAGCGTTCGCAGTTCCTGCCCAATGTCCCGACGCTGAAAGAGAGCGGCATCGACGTGGAGGCCGACGCGTGGAACGGGTTGATCGCGCCCGCCGGCACGCCGCCCGCCGTGCTCGCAAAAATTCACCGCGAGGTGGTCGAGGCGATCCAGTCTCCCGAGCTGAAGGCGAAGTTCGCCACGCAGATGATGGAGCCGGTCGGCAATTCGCCGGCGCAGTTCAAGGCGCAGATCGACAGCGATCTCGCGCGCTGGACGCCGGTGATCCGCGCGGCGGGGATCAAGGTGAATTAGCGAGCGATACTCTCTCAATCGCCCCTCTTTCCCCTCTCCCGCTTGCGGGAGAGGGTGGCGAACGCCAAAGGCGTGAGCCGGGAGAGGGTCGCTTCAAGGATAGTTTAGAAGCCCTCTCCCGCCCTCGCTTCGCTCGGGCACCCTCTCCCCCAAGCGGGAGAGGGAAAGGCAGAGCACGCGGCCCGTTCACTTCAATCGTCCGCCGGGTGACGGCCCCGTCGTCGTGTTCTTCTTGTTGAGGATGGAAGGCATCATCCCTCTCAAGGGCGCGGACGTTCGAACACGGCACCGTAGTGATACGGCGGCACTTCGATCAAGCGAGCGCGTTTCAGGCCTCCCGCTTCGACGGCCGCGGTAGTCTCTTCCGCCGACAGACGCAATTCGCTCTTGGGCCCACGCGGTTCGCCGAGAACAGTCGTTTCTTCGCGGGAGCGCGGATGCCAATTCACAATGGCAAACAGGCCGCCAGGTTTGAGTGTCGCCCGCACGGCGCGGGCCAGACGTGGCCGATCGGGTACCCCGTGAAAGGCATTCGCCATGAACACGAAATCAACCGGGGTAGGGACAAGTGTTTTTAGCTCATAAGCGTCGCCCGTGACGAAGTTGCAGTTCATCACGCCGCTTTCGATCAGCCGATGACGCGCCAGGTCGAGCATAGCTGGGTCGATGTCGATCGCCGTGACATGCCGCGCGAGCTTCGCGATCTGCAAGGTGAACCAGCCGTCACCCGAGCAAAGATCGATTACCTCCATGCTTGATGCAATACCCACGGCGGCGAGAACGCCGGCCGGGTCAGGCCAGAGCGCTTCCCACCACCCGGCGATGGGCATTTCGGTCCCTTCGAAGAATCCGGAAAACTTGCCAGTCATCCAATTGCCGCGCTCGGTATCTTGTCTGAAGGTAGGTTCTCCGGCGCCTCGCGCCTTGAGGAGACGCGACGCCCGGGTCAGCAGAAGAATTGAAACTATTTCTTCCGAGGGTCGTCCGCAGGAACCACGTATTTTACGTCCCACGGCCCGATACCGTGTAACTGGACGATCGTTTCCTCCGATGTCCAGCCAAAGTGGTTGGTACCAATCTGCATGATTGCGACGCTGCCGGGCGATAACGCTTTCGTCTTGGCCTTATCCAGCTTGTCACCGGTTCCCATGTTGAACGTGCCGGAAATCACCGTGACGTGCTCGATCGCAGGATGCGAGTGGGCTGGAATCTGGTAGTTCGCCGGGAGCTTGAGGCGGATCGTGAAGGGCTTCGCTTCATTCATCGGCCCTTCGATAATTGCGATCTGCGCACCAACCGGAAGCGAGGGTACTGGCCCCCACTTGAGTTCGGCTGGCGTGAGCATTGAGTGGTCCCCGCCATGCTGGCCGAAAGCAACAGGCGCAGCGATTGCCGAAAACCCAAGTGCAAGAGCGACGAGTGCCATCTTTTTCATGAGGTTGCCTCTTTTGCCGAGTGGAAGTGTGGTGTTGCCGCGCAGCTTGCAGCACGCCGTCACGGCTTCACGGCGAGCAGCGAGACGCTCTTCACTCCGAACTTCTTGCTCGCACCGCGCGCGTTGTCGGAAATGAATTGATATGCCGGGTTGTCCTCGACCCTGATGACCTTGAGGCCCGCCGCCTCGACATGTGTGCGGTAATTGTCCTGTTGGGCGGCGCCGCCGATACACGCGGCCCAAAGGGTCGAATTGCAAACGATGCCTTCGGGCAGTTGTACCTCAGTCACAATATCGGAAATCGCCAGGCGGCCACCTGACTTCAACAATCGTGCCACCTCGGCGAAGACCTTGGACTTGTCAGTTGCGAGGTTGATGACGCCGTTGCTGATCACCGCGTCCACGGACGCTGCCGGGCGCGGCACGTTCTCGATGTAGCCCTTGAGATAGGTCACATCGCGAAACCCATCCCGGTCACGCAAGCGTTCGGCCTTCGTGCGCTGTTCGTCGGTCATATCGACGCCGGTGACATTTCCACCGGGGCCGACCTTGAGCGCGGCGATAAACGTGTCCATGCCGGAACCGCTGCCCAAATCGAGCACCGTTTCGCCCGGCTTGAGATCGGCGAGATGGAAATAATATCCGACGCCGGCGAAGGACTCGATCGCTTCGGCCGGGATGCGGTCGAGGTCAGCCGGCGCATAGCCGAGGCGCTCGGCCATCGCGCGGCCCATCTCGAAATGGAATTCGCCGTGCGGGTTTTCGGCGACATCGCGGTACATCGCCTTGACTTTGCCTTCGAGCTCTTTGGGATCGAAGCCTAGAGTGGTCGTCATGATGGTTCTCCCGGAAGATTGAGTTGCTGAAAAGATTGCTGCCCTGCGGGTTGGATTCAGCGCTTGGTCCCGACAGTCAGCAGATACTCGCGTGGCACGCAGACGCCGAGTTCGGTCGGGAAGCCGTCGTGGAACGCAATAAAATCACGCCGCAACTCCGCGCGGCGGCCCTCGTCGAGGTTTGCCGCGAGCGACTTGGTCGGACCGTAGCTCGTCGAGAACGTGTTCCATGCGGCTTCGCCGCTCGGCTCGCGGTAGAACGACGTCCCTCTCTCGAAACGCAGATCGAAGGCGTTACCGAGCA
>DATMEE010000102.1:0-2742 GCA_035557035.1 Phycisphaerae bacterium | reverse complement strand
AGATGATGATTTTCGTCAACGCCTTCATCCCGCAGGGCGGGACCGCGACGGTGCCGATCTCGGCGATGCGCACGTTTCTTGTCCTGCTCAATCCTTTCGCGCCGCACATCACCTCTGAGCTTTGGGAACAACTAAAGTTTGGCGGCGCTATCACGGCGCAAAGCTGGCCGAGTTACGACGAGGGATTTCTCGTCGAAGATGAAATCGAGATCGTTTTGCAGGTAAACGGAAAGTTGCGCGACAAGATTACCGTCGCTCTCGACGCCGCCGACGCGGCGCTCGAAGCCGCTGCGCTCGCCAACAAGAAAGTTCAAAATGCGGTTGGCGGACAGACGATTCGCAAGGTCGTGGTCGTCCCCAAAAAGCTTGTTAACGTGGTCGCGAATTGAGAGAACGCCTAGCGTGTTCAAGGAATTCAAAGAGTTCGCGATCAAGGGGAACGCGATCGACCTGGCAGTCGGGGTGATTATCGGGGCGGCCTTCGGGGGGATCGTTGCATCCTTGGTGAAGGATATCCTGATGCCTCCGCTCGGTTTACTGACCGGCGGTCTGGATTTTTCGAACAAATTCCTAATTCTTAAAGATGCTCCGGGCGGCGGCCTCTTTTCCACCCCGGCCGACGCCGTGAAGGCCGGCGCGATCACCTGGAACTACGGCAATTTTATTACCCTGGTTATCAACTTCGTCATCGTTGCGTTCTGCATTTTCCTCCTGGTGCGGGCGCTCAACAAGATGAAGCGTTCGGCGCCCGACACCGCCGCGGTTTCCAAGGATTGTCCGGCTTGTCAGATGACGATCCCAGTTAAAGCCACGCGCTGCCCCCACTGCACGTCGGAGATAACCGCAACGGCGCGGTCTTAGGTGGATCGCGCGCTCCGCCGCACGATGCTTAATTATTCGCGGCTTCGCCGCCACTTTGCCATCGCGCGACGGAGCGCGCGATCCACCAATCAGATCGACGCGGGTTCGTTTTCGGGCAGCCGCAAAATTCGTTCGGGCGTGCACAGCCAAACGTGGCTCTCCTCGTCCTCCGTCCACCGGGTTCCACTCGCCCAGGGAGAAAACGCCGGCATGATCCAACAACGCGATTGCTGAACGAAAGCCGGGCATTTCAATCGGAGCCCGGCCCCGTCCGTGATCGTGCCGGCGGGATGGTGATGCCCGATGATCTGGATTCGATCCGCAGCCTCGGCCAGGCAATGACCATGATGAAAATAGAAGCGCTCGGTCTCCCACGATTCGAACAATTCAAACCTGCCGCGCAACTGCCGATCGTGGTTCCCCGCCACAACGATCGGTTCGCAGAAATCCCGGATCCGTTCGAGGAGCTCGCGAGCTTCAACCGCCGCAGTCTGGTCGTGCACCAAGTCGCCAAGAATAATCAGACGGCTCGGGCGGTATTCCGCGATCAACTGGAGCAGACGCTCCGAGATCGACGCCATCCCCCACAAGGGAACAAGCCGGCCCGCCGCCCGCTGGCTCAATTCGTAGCCGAAGTGCAGGTCCGCCACGGCGAGCCAGCGCTCACGCTGATGAAAGAGGGCAAGCCGGCCATCGAGCAAAATTTCGTCGGCGACGAGCGCCTGGTTTGGACGGAGTGACGGCATGTTCAGCCAAATGGGCCGCGCAAATTATCGCTTGCCACTCCTGCCTTCAATCGGTAATGAGCGGTTTTCCGCGCCGATGTCGACATATCTGAAATTCGCCGGTCTCGCGGCGCTTGTCTGCCTGTTCGCCAGTTGCGAGACCCCCAGCCCGCAAGCCACCACACAGAGCCCAACCGCCCACGGACGCCGCATTACCAACGTCCGGACAACCGCGTACACTCACACCGAGCGAGGCGGCCGACGCAACGCGATCGGGAAATCCTTGTCCGGTCGAAATCAGATCAGTGCCGCCGCCGACTGGTCGCGTTTTCCACTCGGGACACGGTTCCAAATCGTGGGCACGCAAGAACGTTACATCATCGACGATTATGGCGGCGCCCTGGTCGGCACGAACACGATCGACCTTTACAAGACCAGCCGCCGGGCGATGCGCGCATGGGGTGTCCGCCGGGTCGACATCGATATCCTGGAGTGGGGCTCGAAGCAGCAAAGTCTCAAAGTGCTGACGCCCCGTAGAAAGCATGGGCTCGTTCGACGCATGATCGCCGGGATCCAGGCAGACAAGAGCTAACGAGCTGCACGCGCGGTTTGTTTTGACACAGCGCGCAGGAGCGCCACAACTTCCCCGATGAGAGTTCTCGTTGTCGGCGGAGCAGGTTACATCGGCAGCGTCTGCGCGGAGCTGTTGCTCAACGAAGGCCACACCGTTGGCATATTCGACAACCTCACGGAGGGGCACCGTCGCGCGGTTGATTCGCGGGCGCACTTTATCGAAGGCGATTTGGCCGACTGCGATCGGATTCAATCGACCCTGGCCGAGTTCCAACCCGAGGCCGTCATGCATTTTGCCGCTAACGCGCTTGTGGGAGAATCCATGGAGAATCCCTCGAAATATTTTCGCAACAACATCGGAAACGGCTTGAATCTCCTCGACGCCATGGTCGCGACCGGCCGGAAGCAGCTCGTCTTTTCATCCACCTGCGCCATTTTCGGTCCGCCCGAACGAGTGCCGATCGATGAGACATTGCCGGCGCGTCCGATCAATCCATATGGAGAGTCGAAGCTGGCGTTCGAGAAAATCCTGCGCTGGTATGGCGAGATTCACGGTTTGCGCTTTGTCGCGCTCCGCTATTTC
>DATMEE010000101.1:0-6004 GCA_035557035.1 Phycisphaerae bacterium | reverse complement strand
TCATCGAGGTCGGGATCGCCCTGTTTATCGCAACCACGACGGCTGCCACATCGATGACGCGGGAAAAGGAGTCGAATACGCTCGAACTTGTCCTTGCAACGCCGCTCACCAGCTCCCAAATCATCGCCGGAAAAATCCGCGGCCTCGTATTCGCGGCCGGCCCCTTGCTCGTCGTGCCCTATTTGACCGTGCTGCTCTTCATCGTTCGCGACATTCTTGGCGGCGACATGTTCGCCGCGAATGCGACGCCCGCGGTGTTCTGGGAGGCAGCTTTGACCATGCCGATCCTCCTCGTTGCATTCACCGCTTTCGCATGCATGATCGGGCTGCAATCGTCGATTCAGCAGAAAAAAACCATCAATTCCGTCTTTCGCGCAATGGTCATTATTCTGGCCGTGTTCGCACTGACGGCCATTTGTCCCTTCGCCGTCGTCAGCTCCAACACCGATCCGACGCTCGTCGCCGCCTTCATGCCCATCACGCCCGTGACCGCCTTCAACATCCTGCTCGATCCGGCCAATGCCGTGCAGTTCGGATCACCGCTGATCGGCCCGCCGCTCAGTGCCGCTAGAGTGGCATCATCGGCGGCCGCGCTGGTCGTCGCGGGCGTGTACGTTTTGATCGGCTGGTCGCTGCACAACAACATGGTGCGGTCGTTCGACATGACCATTCGCAAACAGACGGCGTAAAAGGCGGCCGCGGCTTCGGGAACGTCCCGTCGAAGGAGACCCGCTGTGCTCAAGACTGCACTCGTCTTCGTCCTCGTCGCCGGCGGCATCGTCGGATATCTGGCCTGGCAAAAGAGCCGTCCGCAGCCCTTCATCGTCTCGGGATACGTCGAGGCTGACGAGATCCGCGTCGGCTCGCGCATCGGCGGCCGCGTCGCGAACGTCTATGTAGAGGAGGGCGACACCACAAAAAAAGGCGACTCCATCTACGACCTCGATCCCTTCGATCTCCGGGAAGAACTCGCCCGCGCCGGGGCCCAGGCGGCCGCGGCCAAGGCCGAGCACGATCGCTTCAAAACCGGCTTTCGACCGGAGGAAATCGAACAGGCCCGCGCCCGCCGCGATCTGGCCCACGCGACGTTGGACAAACTCGTTGCCGGCCCGCGCCCCCAGGAAATCGCCATCGCCCGCGAAGAATTGAATGTCGCGAAAGCGACACTCGATCTTGCCGAGTCGGAATATGCCCGCCTCGAACGCCTCCGCGAGAGTCAGCAAGCCGCTCCGACCGAGTTTGACGCCGCCGTCCGCGCCCGCAAGGAGGCGCTCGCCAACGTCGCCCGCGCCGAGCAGCGAGTCGCCCTGCTTGAAGAGGGCACGCGAAAGGAGGAAATCGCCGAAGCAAAGGCCCATCTTGCCGAAGCTGAGGAGGCCGTAAAGCTGGTCGAGGCCGGCTATCGAGCCGAAGACGTCGCTCAGGCCGAGGCCCGCCTCCAGGCAGCCCGGGCACAGACCGATTCAATCAAAGTCCAGATTGCCGAACTCGCCGTCCTGTCGCCGTGCGATTGCGTCGTCGAGGCCATCGACTTGCGGCCCGGCGACCTTGTCGCGGAAAATGCCCCCGGAACGGCACTGCTCGACCTCTCCCGCACCTGGGTGCGTGCCTATGTACCCGAGTCTCGCATCGGCCAAATCAAGCTCGACCAGCGCGTTCCCTTGCGCATCATCAGTATGAGCGACCAGACCCTTACCGGCCGGATCAGCTTTATTGCCCGCGAGGCCGAGTTTACGCCGCGCAACGTCCAGACACCGGAGGAGCGCAGCAAGCAGGTCTTTCGCATCAAGGTGCGCCTCGAAGCGGGTCAAACCGCTCCGCGCGTCGGCATGTCGGCCGACCTGCTAATCGATGAATCGGCGCCGCCATCATGACCGATGCCGTCATCCAGACACATGGCCTCACTCGTCGCTTCGGCAAGATCACCGCCGTCAGCGATGTCTCGTTTGAGGTTTCACGTGGAGCGATCTTCGGCCTGCTCGGCCCCAATGGCTCGGGTAAATCCACGATCATTCGTATGTTGTGCGGCGTCCTCCGGCCTACTCAAGGAACCGGCGTCGTCCTCGGCATCGACGTCAGTAAGAATCCCGAACAAGTCAAGCGCCGCATCGGTTACGTGTCGCAGAAGTTCAGCCTCTATGCCGATCTCACCGTCACCGAAAACCTCGACTTCTATGCCCGAATCTATGGCCTGTCCGCGATACAACTGCGCGAACGGCGTGGCGTCGTAGTGGCACTGACCGGCCTTGAGCCCTACATGGACCGGCTCGCCGGCCAGCTCTCCGGCGGGTGGAAGCAGCGGCTGGCCCTGGCCTGCGCCATGATCCACGACCCGGAAGTGCTCTTTCTCGACGAACCGACGGCCGGCATCGACCCCGTCGCCCGCCGCGAACTCTGGGACCTGCTCTTCGAGCTTGCCGGCCGCGGCGTCACCATGCTCGTCACCACGCATTACATGGACGAAGCCGAGCGCTGCACGCACGTCGGCTATATCTATCTCGCGAAGCTCATCGCCCTGGGCCGCCCGGAAGCGTTGAAGGCCAACGCCGACGTGACGCCCGCCAATACCCAACGCTATGAAATTCGATGCACGAACCCCGCCGCGAGCCTCGCCCTCGCCCGCCATATTCCCGAGGTTCGCGATGCCACCATGTTCGGCGACACGTTGCATGTGTTGCTCGATACTTCCCTCGACCCGCGCGAGCTGGTCCGCCGCATTGCTCCAAATGACCCCAAAGCCGACGTCCGGCCCGTTGAAGCCTCGCTTGAAGACGTCTTTGTCCTCATGAGCCGCGCCCAGGCGAGAAAGCTGGAGCAGGTGCGCGTCACATGAACGGCTTTCTAGCCATCCTGCTGAAAGAGCTTGCTCACATACGGCGCGACCGAGGCACCATTCTCTTTGCCTTCGTCATTCCGGCCGTGCAGCTCAGCATCTTCGGCTATGCCATCGATGTGACCATCGAGAACATTCCACTCGTGGTCTTCGACCTCGACGGCCGACAGGAGAGCCGGCGGCTGGTCGAGGCGTTCGTCAACACGCGCACCTTCAAAGTCGTCGAGCGCGTGACGGACAGCGAATCATTACATCGCGCGCTGAACGCCGGCCGCGCCAAGGCAGGGTTGATCGTTCCGGCGGACTATTCGAATCGCCTGCTCCGCGGCGAACAGGCCCAGGTGCAGATGCTGATCGATGGGAGCGATTCGCAAATCGCAACGACGGCGCTGAACGCCGCCAACCTGCTGACGATCAACATGTCGCTGGGCCGGGCCAAGATCGTCGCAGAGCAGGCCCAGCGGGCGGTGTCGCGCGACCCCGCGGGTCGGCCAGTCCTGCCGATCGAGGCGCGGCCGCGCCTGCTGTACAACCCGGATCTGGAAAGCTCGCACTTCTTCGTGCCGGGGCTGATCGGCATCATCCTCCAGCTCGTGCTGCTTTTCCTCACGAGTTTTTCCATCGTGCGCGAACGCGAGCGCGGGACGCTGGAGCAGCTCTTCGTCACGCCCGTCGGCCGCGGCGGACTGCTGTTCGGCAAGCTCGTGCCGTACGCCTGCATGGCGTTCGGCGAGCTGTGCATCGTACTGACGCTGATGGTCGCGGTGTTCGGCGTCAACATCAATGGCAGTCTTCTGCTGCTGTTTTCGCTGTCCGGCATCTTTATCGTCACGGTGCTTGGTCTGGGGCTGCTGATTTCCACGATCGCCACGACCCAGCTCGGGGCTTTGCAGATGGCGTTCATGGTCATGCTGCCGTCGGTGCTGCTCTCGGGCTTCATGTTCCCGCGCTCCGAAATGCCCACGATTATTTACTGGGTCACGTTCGCCATTCCGGCCACCTATTACATCGAAATCCTTCGCGGCGTCATATTGCGCGGGGCCGATCTCGTCGATCTGTTCCCGCACTTCATCGGACTATGCTGCTGCTGTGCGGTGATTCTGACGCTATCCCTCGCCAGGTTCCGCAAACAGCTCGATTGAGTTACGTCGAGACTCGCAGTTGCACGTCGTTCTGAGCGCAGCGAAGAATCTGGCATCCGAAGAGTGCTTGCCCGCCATAACAGAACACGCCTGAACCGGCCAGACCCTTCGTCGCTGCTGGTCCTCAGGTGACGCCATTTTGCCACCGCGCCGCTATTCCGGCGCGCCGAGAACGCGGATGACGTTGATCTCTTCCGTTCGCGTGAACACTTTCCCGCCCTCCAGTGCCACGTTCACGCGCACAGTGTAGGGGCCAGGCCGATCGTAGGTGTGCGTCGGCGAGTGCTCATACGATTCGGCGCCGTCGCCGAAGAACCATTTCTGCTTCACCGCACGGGGCACGGAGTCCAGCCGGAACCGCATCGCCAGGGCATCGTCGCCGGCAACCCGCTCGGGCGAGATGCGAATCCACGGGCGCTCGCGCACCACTTTCTCGAAAAAGTCCCAGGTGTATTTCGGATCGATGCGGCGGTGAATGCCGGCGACCTCTTCCTCCTCGGCCCACGCCTTGTTTTCCTGCAGCCACTTGATGCACGCCACGGTCTGATCGCGGAGGATGTCCGACTTGCCGTACACGATCTTGATCTGTTGCCACCGGCTGATCTTCGTGCCGGCCAGCGGCATGAAGCGCTCGTCGAACGCCCCCTGCCGAATGTAGAGCGCCCGGAAAATATCCGGATGGCGCAGGCCCGTGTAGAGCAGCGGATAGGCGCCCGCCGACCAGCCGGTCATGAACACGCGCGGCTCGTCGATGGAGAACCGGCGCTTGATTTCGCTCACGGTCGCGAGCAGGGTGCGCTCGTCCTCCGCCTGCAACTCGATCTGCTTGGCCGGCGGCGGCGGGAAGTCGCCGCGGCTCGAGGCCAGCGTCGGCGCGGCCACGATGATTCCCTCGTATTCGGCGAAGTTGGCCCACTCGCGCATCTGCGCCTCGGCCGAGTCGTAGGGCCAGGTGCCGTGGCAGAGAATCACCAGCGGCCAGGTGCGCTCCTTGGTGTAAACGCTGGGAACGTAGAGAAGATATTTCCCTTCGCCGTCGGACTGGGAGAATTCCTGCACGGTGGCCTGCTTGGGCAGGGACTGGGTGACGGGACAGCCGGCGAGAAGCGTAAACGCGACAAGGATGCCGAGGACATGTCCCTCGCGAGCGCGGACAAGCCGCCCGCATATGAGGGATGACGTGGAAAACTTGTTGATTTTGTTGGCCATAGGCGGAATTGTAATCCAAGGCGAGCGCATCGGCGGATAAACCGCGGCGCAAAGGCACCGAGCGACGAAGGCACAAAGCCACAAAGCCTATTTCAACCGTTTCAACCACATTACAGCACGTGCCGGGGTTGGATTTGCTGATTCTGCCTGAACGTCATGGGCGTTTCCCGGATCGAATTCGTTCAAGTTTTGGCTCGCAAAGCTGAACCAACCTGAAAAAAACTGAACAACAGCAGCCCGAAGGGACCGGGCAAAAGTTGACGGCGAAAGCCGTGGGATGCGTTCCAATCCGCACATCCAAGGTGAATCTTGCGACACGCTCCTCCAGAAAGGCCCACCGCAGCCGCTCAAATCACCCCTCCCAACCGGGGCTTGGCTGCCTCCTCGATCAACAAGGAATAACTCGCGTTGCAGATTTACCGTATTTCTGATATACTGTAATTATGAAGACGAAAGTGACCATGAACGAACGAGGTGTTATCACCATCCCAGCCGTTTTGCGCCAAGCCCTTGGCCTTAAGGCCAATGATGAACTGATCGTTGAAGAAACCGATCAGGGACTTCTGTTGCGGCCATCAATCAGCATTCCAATCGAATTCTACACGGAAGAGCGGATCGCCGAATTCGCCACTGACGAACCGGCCATCGGGCCCCTGCTTCCGGATCATTAGCCGATGCGGGTTTTTCTTGACGCCAACGTACTCTTCTCGGCAGGCCGAACGGAGAGCAACATCGCTCGGCTCATTCACTGGCTTTCAAGAGTCGGCGAGGCAGTGACGAGCGATTTTGCCTATCAGGAAGCACGTCGCAACGTATCATT
>DATMEE010000100.1:0-10276 GCA_035557035.1 Phycisphaerae bacterium | reverse complement strand
CCTGCTGGTCGGCGAGGAGTCGCGCATCGGAGAGAGCGACGAGACTTTCGTCCAGATTCAGGACCGCCAGGCGCATGTTTTCAATCGGCTCGGCCAGCGCAGTGTCGAGCCGGGCGGCGTCGTCTTGAAACAGGCTGAGGTAGAACGGTGAGGCGAGCAGCGCGAGCGCGAAAACGCCGCCGATGACGATTCCAATGAGGCCACCCACTTCGTCAGGAGGTCTTCGTACCACTGTGAAACTCCTTGCTCAAATCTCAGCGCGGGCGCGCGAGGCAGGCGGGCGTTGCTCGGTCACCCCGGGAAGGCATGTTCCTCAACCGTCTGGAATTACTATATTTAACACGAAAGCAGCGGATTGTCAATGCGGGGGGCAGTCTCGCGAGGGGCTGTGGTCATGCCGCTTTCAACGTTTTCGGCCGTCAACCGCCGAACGAGGTTCCGACCGAGCGAGCCACGCGGAGCAGCTCGTTATTCGGCTCGATAAGCCGTTGTTTACCGGCCACTTCGGTGATCGGGACGTCGCCGGACTGGCCGTGCTGGATCACGACCATGCGATTGAGTTTGCCGTTCGCGAGGAGATCGATGGCCGCGTGGCCGAAGCGCGTGGCGAGGACGCGATCTGCGGCGCAGGGCGTGCCTCCGCGTTGAATGTGGCCGAGCACGACGGACCGCGATTCGGTTCCGGAGCATTCTTCGAGTTGATGCTGAAGCACGTGGGCGACGCCGCCGAGCCGGATGGGGTCGTGGCTGTCGGCGATGGAGCGGCTGACGGTTTGCTGGCCGTCTTTCGGTCGAGCGCCTTCGGAGACGCAGACGATAGTGAAGGCGCGGTGTAGGTGCATGCGGCTTTTGCAGATTTCGCAGAGGTGCGCCAGATCGTAGGGGATTTCGGGAATGAGGATGATGTCGCTGCCGCTGGCGAGGCCGGCGTGGAGGGCGATCCAGCCGGCGTTTCGGCCCATGACCTCGACGACGATGACGCGATGGTGGCTGGCGGCGGTGGTGTGGAGGCGATCGAGGGCTTCGGTGGCGATCTCGACGGCCGTGAGGAAGCCGAAGGTGATGTTGGTGTGCATGAGATCGTTGTCGATGGTCTTGGGGACGCCGACGCAGTTGAAGCCAAGGGGGATCATGGAGGCGGCGCATGTCATGGTGCCGTCACCGCCGATGACGACGACGGCGTCGAGCTCGTGCTGGCGATAGTGCTGCATCACCTTCTCACGGACGTCCTCGAAAATCGGCTCGCCTTTGTCGTTTTTGCCGACGGCGTAGCGGGCGGGGTTGGCCTTGTTCGAGGTGCCGAGGATGGTGCCACCGCGGGTGAGGATGTTGCTGACGTCGGTCCAGCGGAGGGGACTGACGCGGTTCTCGATGAGGCCGAGAAAGCCGTCCTCGATGCCGAAGACCTCCCACTTGTGATCGACGAAGGCGGTTTTGGTGACGGCGCGGATGACGGCGTTGATGCCGGGGCAGTCGCCGCCGCCGGTGAGGATGCCGATTCTGCGAATGTTATTATTTGTCATGAGAGCCCTCGCTCGGGCTGTGGTCGGCGCCCGGGATCGGCGGGCATTGTAATCCGTGTTCGGCCGTCCGCGACTTGCGGCCGGTGGGTTCCATTTTTAGGCTGGCGTTGTGCAAGCTTTGGCGACGATGCAGGTTTCCATGAGACCGACTCCCAAGTCGCGAGCCGGCATGTACGCGTGCCTGCTGACGCTCTTTCTGATCGGACTGCGAATTCTCGTCGTCGAGCATCCACGGCCGGTGCATCCCGACGAGGAAGCGTTCATCGCGGGGATTGGTTTTCCGGCGGAGTATCCGGTTCATCCGCCGGGTTATGCCTTGTGGGTGGCGATGGGGACGGCGGCTGCGCGGATGGGGGTCGAGCCGTATTGGGCGTATGCGGGCTGGTCGCTGGCGACGTCGATTGTCGGGCCGGTGTTGGCATTTTTCCTGCTTCGGAAATTCGTGGAGGAGACGGCGGCGCTGTTGTGGGCTGGGGCGTATGGGGCCAGTCCGCTGATGTGGTTTTCGTCGGTCACGGCCCTGACGTATTGCGCGGCGGCGGCGATCGCGGTGGCGGTGGTGCTGCTGTGCGTCATCGGCATGGAACGGTGTCGCCCGAGGTGGATCTTCGCGGCGGCGGCATTGTTGAGCATCGGATTGCTGCTGCGCGCGGACCTTGCGGTGTATGCCGGCCCGGTGGTGGCGTACGCGGCCTGGCGCATGCGGCGGCCGATGGCTGTGATTCGCGCGGCGGCGATTCTGGTGACGGGCGCGGCGGTCCTGTTGGTCACGATGCAGTTTCTGTATGGCCGAATTGACGGTGACGTGGCATCTCGGCTGGAGCACACGCGCGAGGTGCTGCTGGGACAGAGTGTTTTTCGCGCGGGGTTGGCGGAGGGGCTGGCTCGCAACGGGGTGAAGGTGGTGGTGAATCTGGCGTGGGGCGCGGGCGTGCTGCCAATCGTTTTGATTGGAGCGCTTTTCTTGGGCAGGCTGGGGCGGGAGGAATATGCATTTCGCGATATGGAGCGGCGGGTTGTGTTCTGGTGGCTCGTCCCGGGCATTGCGTTTCTGCTTTGCTTTCACGTGGTGCAGGGATATTTCCTGCCGTTGACCGCGGGTCTTTTTATGGCGGTGGCCCTGATGGTGGAGCGATGGCGCGGGCGCAGGATCGCGTTGTACGCGGCGTCCATCGCTCTTTGTTTGACGGTGGCGCAGTTTGTTTTCTACCCCTGGTCGGCGCAAAGCACCGGGTGGAAGCGGACGCTGGACGCCAAAATCACCTTCATGAGCCGCGCCGGGATGAAGCAGATCGATCAACGAGCGCGCATCCACGAAGACGGCGATTTCTGGCGAACGCCGGCGCACGATCTAGGACAAGAGTAGCCCCATGACTCTGATTACCGACGGCGACGCAATCTCCATGCCGCGAGCCAGAGCGGGCTGAAGAGCATCAGCGTCTGGGCCGTGCCCGGGGCGCAGCAGATGGCCGGGAACGGGTCGCAGATGTTCCCGACTCCGTCTCCGTCCGAGTCGGTTTGATCGGCGTTTTGCTCAAACGGGCAATTGTCCGCGGGATCGTCGATGCCGTCGTTGTCGTCGTCCTCGTCGATCACGTCCGGCTCGCCGTCCTCGTCGGTGTCCTCCTGACCGGGGTTGGGATCATCCGGGGCGTTGTCGCAGGCGTCGCCGACGCCGTCGGCGTCCGTATCATCCTGGCTGAGGTTGGCCGTGGTCGGGCAATTGTCGCAGGCGTCGCCGATGGCATCGTCGTCTGAATCCTCCTGACTGGAATTGGAGACGGCCGGGCAGTTGTCTGCGGGATCGGGGACGTTGTCCGCGTCGCTATCGACGTAGGGCACGCCTTCCAACAGCAGCACGAAGCGATACTCCCCCGCCACGAGGCCCACATCGCCTCGGGTCACGCGAACGAAATACGTGCCGTCGTTGAGGGCCGTCACGGTTCCGGCGGCATTGGCGACGGCTGCCTCGTCGTTGTCACCGGTGGCGAGCACGGTTTCGCCGTCGGTGTCGAGGATGCTTAACTGCGTGTCCGTGGGATCGCCGTCTCCATCCGGGTCGTCGTCCATGATGACGGCGATCCGGACGGTGTCGGTGGCGCGGAAGCGGAAAAGATCTGTGTCGTTCAGACCCAGGGCGCCGGTGACGAGCGGCGCGGTGATCGTATTGGCCCGCACGGCGTCTCCGTTTGGCTCCGATTCCTCAACGCTGTCATCGGGATCGAGGACGGCCTGCTGCAGAAAATAGGTCGTGATCGTGTCATCGTCGCCGCTCTCCGTGACGCGATAAAAGACGTTGCCGGACTGCTCGACCGCCGCGCCGGCTACGGCGGAGGACGACTCATCCCCGGCTGGGGGACCGTCATCGTCGTTTTCGGCGACAAACTCTGCCTCATCATCGGCGAAAATACGGAGGAACGAATCGGCGCTCTCTTCCGACTCGCCCGCGTCGACAAAGGCAAAAATCAGGTCGCCCACGTCCGTGTCCGGGGTGCGCCAGAAGTCAACGTCGCCGACGGGATCGACTGACCCTCGCCCAAAGTTGCCCTGTGCCAGGACGTTCGCTGTTGCAAAGGTGCCATTCGGCTCCTGCTCGTCAACGAGACAGCCGACCAGGCCGGCCAGCGCCGCGCTGACGAAGCACATGCTTCGTCGTTTGCGGCGGGTACGTGAGCCTCTGTTTGACGGGACAGGGTATGCGGAGATTGGGATCGAGGACGCGTCTGGCAGAATTGCGGACATGACTTCCTCCCGATGGAGGACATGATCTGTCGCCGGCGTCCGGTCCTCCGACGCAACGAACGGCGATCGCGAGGTGCGGAGCATTATATGCGCGGTGGGGATCGCTATTCCCGGAGGAACTCGCCGAGGGCGGCCTGCCAGGGACGGGAGCGATGGCCGGTGTGGGCGATGAACTGGGTCATGTCGAGCACCGAGAACTTGGGGCGTTTCGCGGGACGGCCGAGCTGCTCGCTGGTGATGGTTTCGATGTTGGCGATGATGCCGGCATTGCGGAGGACTTCGCCGGCGTAGGCGTGCCAGGTACACGAGCCTTCGTTGGTGAAGTGGTACGTGCCTTTCACGTCGTGCTGCACAAGCTCGAGCAGGCCGAGGGCCAGATCGTTGACGTAAGTCGGCGAGCCGGTCTGATCCCCCACGATTCGCAGCGGCATTCCCGATTGAGCCCACTGGAGAACGGTGCGAGGAAAGCTGGCTCCGTCGCGCCCGAAGAGCCAGGCGGTGCGCACGATAACGGCGCGCGGGTGGTTCTGGCGCACCAGTTCCTCGCCCAGCCGCTTGGTGCGGCCGTAGGCGCACAGATGCTCGGGCGCGCCGGGCTCCGTATCTTCAGGGATGGGAGCGACGGCGTTTCCGTTGAAGACATAATCGGTGGAGATGTGGATCAGATCGGCGCCGATCGCGGCGGCGACGCAGGCGACGTGGCCGGCGCCATCGGCGTTGACGCTGCGGGCGTGGTCCTCGTGAGCCTCGCAGTCGTCGACCTTGGTGTAGGCGGCGCAGTTGATGACCAGGTCGGGGCGGAAGCCCTCCAAGGTTGATGCCACATGCTCGGCATTGGAAATATCCAGCTCATGGCGGCCGACGCCGACGATCTGCGCGCCGGTATTGAGCCGGAAGGTCTCCACGACGGCCGAGCCGAGGAGACCGTTCGCGCCGGTAATGAGCACCCGATTGCACTTCATGAGGACACACAGAACGAGAAATCGGCTGAAACCTATCCGCTATTTTAGAGGCGGAGGCCGGGTGTGTCTCGAAAAATCGGGAGAGTACATGTTTTGATGGATTTAGGCGCAACAGGGGCCACGGATGCTGTCAACTTGAATGGGAAACGGCCGGACTGAATTCAAGGGTCGGGTCTCCCTTCGGGCGGTGACCGCTTCCTGACGGGCGCGGCTCTGTTGAGCCGCTACGCCGGGCGCATGGCCGGGGGCCAGATGGTGCGGAGCGCGGCGAGGATGGTGCGAGAAGCAGCCGATTTGTTGAGGGTGTAGAAATGGATGCCCGGCGCCCCCCGCTGGAGCAGGTCGAAGCACTGGGCGGTGGCATAGGCGACGCCCTGGGAGAGGACGGCGTCGGGGTTGTCGGCGTGGCGCTCCATTTCGGTCATGAGCGTCTGGGGCAGCGTTGACCCGCACATCTCGGTAAAGCGGCGGATTTGCTCGACGTTGGTGATCGGCATGATGCCGGGAATGATCGGGACGGCGATGCCGGCCTTGCGGGCGCGGCCGACGAAGTTGAAGTAGAGGTCGTTATCGAAGAAAAGCTGGGTAATGAGGAAGTCTGCGCCGGCGTCAACCTTGCGGACGAGGTGTGCGAGATCGGCATTCAAATCGCGCAGGCCATCGAGGCCGCGGCACTCGACGTGCCCTTCCGGGTAGCACGCGGCGCCGAGGCCAAAGGTGAAGTTCGACCGGATGAAGCGGATCAGTTCGTCGGCGTAGGCGAAGCCGTCTTTCGGCGCCTCGAATTTTGTTTCGCCCTTGGGAGGATCGCCGCGGAGGGCGAGCACGTTTTCGATGCCGGCGTCGCGGAGGCGCTGTAGAACGCCCGCGATCTCGTCGCGCGAAGCGCCGACGCAGGTCAGGTGGGCCATGACGTCGATCGCGTGGCTCTTTTGAAATTCGGTGACGAGTTCAATGGTGCGGTCGCGAGTGGTTCCGCCGGCGCCGTAGGTCACGGAGACGAAAGTGGGGTTCAAGTCGCGCAGGGCCGCGACGGTCTCGCGGAGGTTCTGCACGCCCGCCTCGGTCTTGGGCGGAAAGAACTCGAAGGAGAAACATGGCCGGCCGGAAGAGAGCCGCTCGCGAATTCTCATGAACACCTATGCTGAATTATTCGGCTGGCGAAAGCTCGGTATTACTCCCAGTTCACGATGTCGTCGTCAGAACCACCGATTCCATCCGGACCAATGCTCCAGAGGTCGAACCCGTTGGTATTCCGAATACCTGGGGCCGTATATCGGTATTCCTGATTCCATGGATCTAGCAGATTGTCCCGACATGCAATGCACTGTCGCCATTTACCTCGAAGCTGCGCCTCGGGTGGGGATTCGTACAAATAAATCAACTTGGAAGGCCATTCCCCGCCGTAATGCCTGAACAGTTGTATCGCGCCCGAGAGCGGCCCATAAGGCCCGATGGCCGCGCGGGTCTGAGTTTCCTTCGTGCAAATGGTCCGCCCGGTGAGCACATATGTTGAGAACGTGGCGGTAAAGATACCCAGGCAGCAGGCGACCACCCATTGGGGGTATTTCTCGTTTTTCAAGAGCGGTCCTCGTTAGCCGCTTCTACACCGTTACTTGGCCTGCGCTGCTATGCCGAGCGTTTCTTCGCTTTTTTGTTGGCGCGATCAGTCTTCTTTTTCGCGAGCGGCGAATCAGGTGGAATCTTCGCGGCGAGGTATTTCTCGATCGCCGCTGTCACCTCGGGGGCGTCTGGCTTTATCGGGGCTTTGAAACGCTCGACCACTTCGCCCCTGCGATTGACCATGAACTTGGCGAAGTTCCAGTCGATTTCGCCGCCTTTGCCGTGAGCGGCCTTCAGATTGGTCAGGTATTTGTACAGGGCGCAGATGTCATCGCCCTTGACGGAGACCTTGGCGAACATGGGGAAGGTCACGAAGAACTTCGTGGTGCAGAACTGCTTGATCTTTTCGTTCGGGTCCGGCTCCTGCCTACCGAAGTTGTTGGCGGGGAACGCGAGAATGACGAAGCCCTGCTCTTCATATTTCTCATAGATGGCCTGCAACTGCTCGTACTGCGGCGTCAGTCCGCAATAGGTCGCGACGTTCACGATCATCACCACGTTGCCGTGGTATTTGCGGAGGTCCTGAGTCTTGCCGTCGATGTCCTTCATTTTGAAGCTCAGCGCGGGCATGGTGGGTTTCGCCTTCTTTTTCTTCTTGCTCTTCTTTGCACGCGGGGAATCGGGTTTGCGGCTTTGGTTTTTGGTTGGTTCGGGATCGGCCGCCATGCTCATCACGCCCGCGGTCGCGGTCGCCAGGACAATCAGAATAGACGCGATGGACCATCGTAACCGACTCGCATTTCTCATGGGATCTCCTCAATACCATTCAACCGCTCGACTTTTTCGCTCGCCGTTGATTATACGCAAATCTTGTCGTGGCGCTACCCCCGTTTTGGGGTATCCGCCGCTGGAGTCGTTTGACATTACTGGCGGGTGTCTGCGTTTCCCGGAGCCCTATCGGGCCGCGGCTGAACGGGACCATTTTCCAGAACCATAATCGTATTAGAACAACGCCCGTTGCCGGAATCGACTCGTTGAGTGTGGATTTTGACATTCCAGCGGTGCGTCAAATAGGCTTGCGAGCCATGAAGGCCGTCGCTGTCATTCCCGCGCGTTACGCGTCCTCTCGATTTCCGGGCAAGCCGCTCGCCCGGCAGACGGGAAAATATCTCATTCAGCACGTCGTCGAGCGCGTCTCCGCGGCGCGAAGCATCAGCGAGATTGTCGTTGCGACGGACGACCGCCGGATTTTTGACGCGGTGGTTTCGTTCGGTGGCCGGGCGGCAATGACGCGGGAGGATCACCCGAGCGGGACCGATCGGGTGGCCGAAGTGGCGGCGACGCTCGATGCCGAACTGATCGTGAACGTGCAGGGCGACGAGCCGGAGATCGATCCGGCGTCGATTGACCGGCTGGTGACACGAATGGCCAGTGATTCGCAAGTCCCGATCGGGACGCTGGCGTGTCCGTTTTCGGCCGATGCCGACCCGCGCGATTCAAACGCGGTGAAGGTGGTGGTGGATCAGCGCGGGCGGGCGCTCTATTTTTCGCGATCGCTGATTCCGTATCCGCGCGAATCCATGGGGGCGCCGGATTCGGCGGCTGATTGGCTGCTGCACGTGGGCATCTATGCGTATCGGCGCGATTTTCTGTTCACGCTGGCCGGCTTACCGCCGACGCCGCTCGAGCAAATCGAGAAGCTCGAGCAGCTTCGGGTTCTGGAGAACGGCTACCCGATCGCGGTGACGATCGTGAGTCACGCGGCGGCGGGGATCGACACGCCGGAGGATTATGCCGCGTTTGTGGCACGTTTAGCGCAGGCCTGAAAGGTCCGGGTGCGAACAGAACGAACCCGCCGCATTGACGGCTGATCGGATGACGGGAATTCGGGACTCTACTGCGCTCGCCGGGGCCCTGCCGGGTCGCGGCTAAATGAGATTTCCGGTTTCAACTATCGCCGCGGGCCTTGAAGCGATTTCTGCGCAGCAGTTCACCCAGGGTTCGTGGCGGAGCTGCGATGACCGGGACCACGGCCGGGGTCGGCGATATTCGCGAAAGGCTATTGGACGGGACTGGTGGTGGGCCAGAAGCAACGATCCGGGCGGCTTCGTTCTCCGACAGCTCGCTTTGCAAGCGCAGCTCGCGCCATTGGCGGTCGGCCACGATGCGGAGCGTGGCCGCGAGGGCGACGAGCACGAACATCAGCTCGATGTATTCCTCGTTATGGAAGAATCCGTGAATGCAGAATCCGAGCAGGCCCAGCAGGATGCCGCGGGCGCAGTGATAGACCCACTTCATCTCGCTCGGCAGCCGTCTCGCGCGGCGCATGAGGCGGAACATTCCGAACATGGCGCCGAAGATGATGGCGAGCCAGAGGGGACTGCCCAAGGCCCCCAGTTCGCTGAGATTCTGGAGAAAAATATTGTGCGCGGACTTTTCGCCGCCGCCGATCGCGTTCTTGGCGATCTCATAATTATTGAACCCGACGCCGATGAGCGGGCTTTCGAGAAAGAGCTGCCACGCCACCTGCCAGGTATAGAATCGCGACCGGGCGGACTGGTCCTCCGAGTAGGCAAAAATCGAATTGACGCGCTCCCAGATTTCCGGTCCGGACATGAATGCGACGACGGCGGCCACCAGTCCCACCGCAACGAGTGCTCTGACGCGGTAGCGGCTGCTCCAGGCCATGCAGGCGAGAATCACGCCGAACGCCATGAAGCCGGCCCGCGACCGCGAGCCGATGATGCCGAGGCAGATCAGCGCGGAGCACACGAGTAGAACCGTGCGCCATTTCGCGTGCTTTACCGTGAGGCCGTAGTAAAAGACCATCGGCAGCGACATCACGCTGGTGAGGGCGAAGAGATTATTGTCGTAGGTCTTGCCATAGACCTGATGCGGGCCGAGCACGATGACCTTCAGGCCGCCCTTGATCGCCCAGAAGGCGGTGGACAAGGCCACGACGAGAAACAGAATGCGAAAATGCCGCGGGCTGGTCACGAGGCCGGTGGTGAGGGCCGCGACCAGCAACACCTTGCAGAGCGCTCGAAACTGGTAGGAGCTGGTCTCGATCGAGTACGGCACCATGAGCCGCGTGAGGGCGATGTAGCCGATCAAGAGCGCAAATAGAATCAAGGCCCAGGTGGGTTGGACCGGGGCAGGGCGGTTGAGACGGGTCTCCAATCGCAACAAGCGTCCGGATTGGGGATCGCGACTCGGCGCGAGGTCGAAACGGCGCGCGCCGATGGCTACGGCGCCGATCACCAGCGGAATGCCGACGAGCATGGCATCCTGGAATTCGGGTTGCCAGCAGAGAAACTTGGGTTGCAGAAGCGATATGACGTAATAGACGCACAGGCCGATGAACGGGCGCGTGAAGATCACGGGCAAGAGTGCGACCAGAAGCGTGATGTAGAGGGCGAAGCGCATGGATCAGCTCTGGTGGACCAGGGACGACGGAAGGCGTGGGGATGCCGCGCATGGAGTACA
>DATMEE010000099.1:0-9428 GCA_035557035.1 Phycisphaerae bacterium | reverse complement strand
GACATGTCCACGAACCCCACGGCCGTGCAGATCGGGCCGTCATCGTCATCATCATCCGGATCGGGAATGAACACCGGGTCCGCCTCCATGAAGATATCGCCGATAAACTCGACCGCGCTGTCGGAGATGTCCAGGATATAGTCCGCCTCGATGGTGCAGTCGTCATCGAAGAAGAAGCCTTCGACGTCGATGAGATTGCCCGTGAACTCGTCCTCCGCGATGAAGGCGAAAAACCCGTCCTCGTCGATCTCGATGTCGGTGAAGGTCACGATGTCCAGGTCGCCGTCGGAATACTCTTCCGCCAGCTCGCCGAAAAACGTGAACTCAAATTCGTCGCCGGCCCCGCCGAAGGTGGCCGTGTCGTACTCGCAGTCGCCGACCAGGTCACCCTCGTAGAACCCCTCGCCGGTGAGACAATCGTCCGGCACCAGGTATTGCGCCCGCGCCGGCGAAGCAACGGCCGCCAGCCCCGCAAGAATCGTCACAACGCCAAAAGTCCATTTCCCATTCGGTGCTCGTCCGTTGACCTGCATCGCTTGAATCTCCTCTGTTTGCCGATTCGCCGGCGGATGTCGTCCACTGATTCGACGTGATTATACCGCCGAATCTCCGGCGCACGATGAGGGCGTTGTAGATTGTCCCGCTGACGGCGACGACGGCCTGCCGAAATCGGGGCACGCCGGAACCAAGATTACAATCTATTCACGTTCGAACGGCTCGACCGCGCTGGTCTGATCAAAATGAATCAGCGCATCAAACTGCTCGGAGACGCGCGTGTGAAAGTAATGGCTCAGCCGTTCCGTATCCGGCCGATAGACCACGCCGATCGCCCGCTCGAGCCGCGCGGGGCGCAGGGCGTTGGCCAGATCGCGGTCGTCGCGGATGTTGAGCCAGAAGTTCGGGGTACCTCCGTCCTCGGCGGCCACCTCGTGCAAGTCAGATTCGATGCTGCCGGGCAGCGCCGTGTTGACGCGTTTGATTTCGACCGGTTCGCCCCAGTCCGAAGCCGCCGCCACGGTGCCGGAATACGTCGTGAAGCCGACGAGCACCACGTCTCCAAAGGAATTGCGCTGGCGGATCAACTGGCCGACGTTCAGCTCGCCGCCGGCGGCGCATTCCGTCGCCCGCACGTCGCCCATGTGCGAGTTGTGGGCCCAGACCACCAGCTTCGCGGGGCGCCCGCCGCGCGAGAGGTGCCGCACCAGCGCTTCCAGCGTGTCCGCCATGTGCGTGTCGCGGAGGTTCCAGGATTGCGTTCGGCCGCCGAACATCGCGCGATAGTAGGCCTCGGCGTTGATCGCGAGGCGGGCGTTCTGCTCGGCCTGAAAATGCTCGTCCTCGGCGACCCATCCGTCGCGGCTGAGAAACTCGGCGGAGCGCACGCGCAGCTCCATGAGCTGGGCGATCACCTCTTTTTCACACGAGGCGCTCATGCCTGCCCGCGCCGCGTAGCCGTAGGCCTGGGGGTCCTCTCCAAATTGCTCGAAGCAGGCGTAGCGACGACGGGCCGTCGTAGCGGCGTCGGGATCAACATTTTTGAGATAGTCGATGACGGCCTCGATCGACCGGTACAGACTGTAAAGGTCCATGCCGTAGAAGCCGACCCGCTGAAAGGCCGCGCGCGTGTCATTATGTTGACGCAGCCAGTAAGCGAACTGGAGCACGTCATTGTTCCGCCACATCCATCGCGGAAACCGCTGAAAATCGGAAAGGGCGTCGCGCGCCGCGTCGGCCGGCCCCATGCCCGTCACGTATCGATTCACCCGATAGGCGTCGGGCCAGTCGGCCTCAACGACCACGGCGCTGAACTTCATCTCCTCGATCAATCGCCGGGTGAATCTCGCACGGGCGTCGTAGAACTCATGCGTGCCGTGCGTGGCTTCCCCCAGCAGCACGTAACGCGCCTCGCCGATCATTTTCAACAAGTCGTCGTAATCCGAGCCCGCGCCGAGAAGCGGCCGAGCGGCTTCTTGAAGGACGCCGTGCAGCGTCGCCGAATTCGACGGTGAACTTTTCGTGTGCATTCTCCACGCTCCGAGTGGACCGTGGAATGCTAGTTCACGCACCGGCAGGTTTCAGGAGATCAAATTCACGGGCGCGCCCGACATGAAGCTCGTCTGTTTTCACGTTTCCGGTGCGTTCTCACGCGGATTCTCCTTTGGTGAGGGACGGCCCGCCGGTACAATCCTCGCTTGCTTACAGGATTTGCGGAAATTCCGATCCAGGTGTGGGGCTGATCTCGATGACATTGGTTGGCGCACTTCGTTCATTCGGCGGATCCATCCTGGGCGATGCTCGAGCCGGATTTTTCTCCAACCTCCTGCAGGAATACATGCCGCGCCGCCAGTGCATGTACAACGAAACCGGCCTCATCTGGCTGCACGTCGTTTCCGATGCCCTGATCGCCGCAGCCTTCTACTCGATTGCGATTGCCCTCGTATATTTCGTGCGTCGGCGGCGCGACATCGAGTTCAACTGGATGTTGCTCCTCTTCGCCACCTTCATTTTCGCCTGCGGAACTACGCACATCTTCGGCGTCTGGAACATCTGGCAGGCTGTCTATCGGCTGGACGGCGTGCTGAAGGCGCTCACGGCCGTCGTTTCGGCCCTCACGGCCGCGCTGCTTTGGAGGCTCCTGCCCCATGCGTTGGCGGTTCCCGGTCCCGCGCAGCTTCGTGTCGCGAACGCAGGGCTTGCCAGCGAGATCAATGAGCGGCTTGCGGCGGAGGAAGCGTTGCGCAACGCGAAGAGCGACCTCGAGGACCAGGTCGCTGAACGCACGGCGGAGCTGGCCGAAACCAATCGCGCCCTCACCACGGAAATCCAGGAACGCTGCCGCGCCGAAGAAGAACGAAACCGGCTTCTTTCCAGCGAGCAGGACGCGCGCAACGCGGCCGAGCAGGCCAATCGCATCAAAGACGACTTTCTGGCGATGCTCTCTCACGAGCTTCGCACGCCCTTGAACGCGATATTGGGATGGTCGCAGATTCTCCGGAAGGAATCCTTCGGCGGAGACGCCTCGCAGCGCGGCCTCGAAACAATCGAGCGAAATGCCAGAGTCCAGGCACAGATCATCGAGGATCTGATGGACATGAGCCGGATCGTCGCCGGGAAAGTGCGGCTCGACATTCAGTCGCTCGATTTTATTCCGGTCATCGAAGGCTCCATTGAAACCATGCGTCCGGCCATCGAAGCGAAGGGAATCCTTCTGGAAAAGGCGCTCGACCCGGCCGCCGGCGACATCAGCGGCGACGCCAATCGATTGCAGCAGGTCATCTGGAACATCCTGGCCAATGCCGTGAAGTTCACCCCCGCCAACGGACGTATCCAGATTGTGCTCCAACGGGTCGATTCCCAGGTGGAGTTGAGCATTTCCGACAGCGGACAGGGCATCAAGCCCGAGTTTCTGCCCTATATTTTTGATCGCTTTCGCCAATGCGACTCATCGTCGACCCGTCGACAGGGGGGGTTGGGGTTGGGCCTCTCCATCGTCAAGCACCTTATCGAACTACATGGCGGAACGATCCATGCGAAAAGCGAGGGTGAAGGCAAGGGCGCGACATTCGTCGTGACATTGCCGGTCGTGGCGGCGCGCTCGCCTCAGGCGGTGGACGATTCCGCGGTCAACCCCGATGAGGACCTGGATGTCCTCGAACAGAACCTGTTAAAGGGCGTGCGGATTCTCGCGGTCGACGACGAAGTGGACGCGCGCGATCTTCTAAAGCGGATTCTCTCGCAGGGCGGCGCCGAGGTGGTCATTGCGGGTTCGGCGACCGAGGCGCTGGGAATTCTTGACTGGCACAAGCCTGACATCATCATCAGCGACCTGGCCATGCCCGGAAAGGACGGGTATGAATTCATGCGAACCGTGCGTTCGTTTCCGCTCGCAAGAGGCGGCAACATTCCGGCGATCGCCCTGACCGCCTTCGCCCGGCTCGAAGATCGTGTGCGCACGCTGCAAGCCGGCTACCAGATGCACATCGCGAAACCCGTGAAATCGACCGAGCTGATCACGGTCGTCGCCAGCCTTCTTGGCCGCCTCGCCGACGATGGGGAAAAAAAGTCCGGGACGACGTAAGCCCTCGTGCCGCAGTTCCAACACGCGACCGATTTTTGTCGATTCGCTGGAGGGGCGGGAACGTCAGTCGGCCATTTTCTCCGGCGGCGGGAAGCCGTGTTGCTCGCGGCCGGGCGGACCATCGAACTTCTTGGACGACTTGTAGAGTTCAAAACGGCCGTCCTTCGCCTGCGCCTTGCACTTCTCGCGAAGCATCGCCATTTCGTCTTCGTTCATCGGCTTGAAATTCGTCGCAATGTCAAGGTTCTGACGCAGCACGCCGAGCGAGTCGATGCCGCTCACCAGCGTGGCGATGGGCAGCGACAAAACGTAGCGCAGCGCCTCTTCAATCGTGAGCGCCCCCTTTTTGATCATCTCGCCGGTTCCGCCCAGGCTCTTCATGCCGATCGGCGCGATCCCGCGTTTGTTCAGTTCCGGCAGCACTTCAGTCTGAAAGCTGCGGTAATGAGCGTCGAATGGGTTGAGCGGAAGTTGTACGGCATCGAACGGGAAATCGGGCTCAAGCATCTTCAGATGAATGCGCGGGTCCTTGTGGCCGGTGAAGCCGACGAAGCGCACCTTGCCCTGCTCTTTCGCTTTTTGAATCGCGTCGACAGCGCCGCCCCTGGCGAAGTGCAAATCAGGATCGTTCTCGTAAACGACTTCGTGAATCTGCCACAGGTCGAGGTGGTCGGTCTGGAGTCGCTTCAACGACTCCTCGAGCTGCTCCATCGCCACCTTCGCATCGCGTCCGTGGGTGCAAACCTTGGTCATCAGAAATACCTGATCGCGGCGGCCCTTCAGCGCTTTGCCCATCCACTCCTCGCTGCGGCCGTCGTGGTATTCCCAGGCGTTGTCCATGAAAGTCATGCCGTGGTCGATGGCTTCGTGGATGATGCGGATGGCCTCGCTCTCAATTTTCACCAGCCCGATGGCGTGGCCTCCGATGCCCATGATCGAGACGTTGACGCCGGTGCGACCGAACGGGCGCTGGGGGACCTTGCCTGGCCCACCGTCTGAGTCGTTCGCATCTTGATTTGCGGCGCCGGCGATGCGGCTCCATCCGCCGGCCGCGACGCCCGCCCCTGCGACCGCGGCGGTTTGCAGGAAGCTCCGCCGCGGAATGGACGCCGTTGTGACGGTCTGTTTGACTGCGTTTGAGGACTTGGCAGAATCCATAAAGTCGCTCCTTAAGGTGACGCTTGAACGGCAGTCGTCCGTTCGGTCTTCAACAGGTCGCGAAAATATTCGGTGACGGCCGCCCATGCAGCGTCGCGCTCCTCGGCACTGGCAGGGGCGACGGTGACGCTGAACATCGGCTCTCCGATGGCGCCCTCCAGTTGGGCATCTCGTTCCAGCCGGAGAGCAGGCGCGTCAAGGCCGCCGTTCGACAGGCGCCGAATAAGATTGTCGCGGTTGGCCGGGATCGCGATCCCGATGAAACCGTGTCCCTGATGCGCCGCGGCCTGCTGATAGAATTCTTCAAAGTTGTGCCAGGCGAGGGCGTAATCCGGTTGGTGGAACAGGCGCGTCTCGTCGGTCTCACTGTCGGTGACCAGCAGGCCAGCGTCGCGGATTTCGTGCGCCTCGCTCTGCAGCTCGTCCCAGATGCGCTCGAAGCGACTTTGATGGTAGAAGTGGCCCTGACAGGACGGCGTGGTGCAGAGCTTCGCGTCGAGAAGTAGCTTGCAGAGGTCCTTCAGCGCGGGATCGACCAACTCATAAAACTTCGCATCGGTTTGAAGGCGGTGCTCGACTGCCGGAGCGTGGTAATACCAAAGCGGGTTGGCGTAGTACCATTTCTTGAGGGGGAAAAGGCGTTGCGGAATGATGTCAGGGCGAAGGCCTTGAACGCTCGGAGGCGGCGCCGGCTGCAGTGCCTGGCCACCCAGCAGCTCGCCGCGCATAAGGGCCTTGGAGCCGCTGCGGGCCGGTTCAATCAACTCTTCGTTACACCAGCCCCGCGGCATTGAATCATCCGAAACAGTAACCTTAAGATGTCGCTGAGGAGTGTAGCAAGCTTACCGGCCGCTGCCTTTTATTAGGATTCAATGACAGAGTTGTTAATCGCATCGATGTTCTTCGCAGCGGCTCCGAAGACCGAGCCGGAGCGGCCGCCGGAACTCACGTTCGAAAAGCATGTTGATTATATGGACTGGTACATCGACCTGGTCTCAGCCGGCAAAACGGATAACGCGTTTGAAGATTACGACCCCTTCACTTCCGACCAACCGAATACGCAGACCGACCGAATCGAATTACCGCCCATCGAGAAGGCATTGCTTGACGAACTGCCGCGCGCCTCGCCCTGGAACGCGAAAGACCAGCCGGGAGTTGCCCATTACCTTCGGGAGCATAAGGATGCGTTGGATTTGCTTGCGGAAGCGAGCGGGCTGGAGAATTACTGGATTCCGATTAGGGAGAGCACGCCATCGCTTTGGGCATATGCCGCCGCCCAGCCCAGCACGCTCATGAGAACAGTGGCAAAGGCGATTGTGTTGCGCGTGGCAGGAACCGGATTGCCGCGGCCAGAGGGTGAAGGAGGCTGCCGTCGTGCTTGCGCAAACGGCGGCCCAATCCACGCAGACTCGGACTACGATTGGGAACCTGGTCGCGCTTGCCAACCAGTCGCTGGTCTATGAAACGATACTCTCTGCCCTGGACCGGCAATGCTAAGCAAGTCGCCACGGCGGATTCTCTTTAATCTGCTGCGCGATCAAGACGCAGCGGCGGGCGCGGCTCTGTTTTACTGTCAGGCGTGGACGGCCTGGTATTCGACGATGTTGTTCAATTCGCCGAAGGGATTCAGCTCCGCCCGGTGATTCGCCGGGTCGTTGCGCCATTGGCCGTCGATGACGAAGCGGTAGCCGTAGCGCCCCGGCCGCAGCGGGAGCTTGATCTGGAACGTGTCGTCGTCGACGCGCATGAGCGGCGAGCGGTCGGGGTTCCAGTCGTTGAAGTCGCCGGCGATCTGCACGCGATGCGCGCCGAACGCCCGCGTGACGAACACGATGCCGTCTTCCACCGGCTGCGGACCGTAGATGCGTTCGATCTTCCGGGCCGTCTCCAGTGCCGTCGGCCGCGAAACTGAACTCGGGTAGCTTGGGCGCGTCACCCCATTTGAAGCGATGGGCTCGGACACGTTTGAATTTCCTGCGTACGTGCTTGACGTTGCGGGCATGTGAGTCTCGCCTCCGACACGGCTGCCGCCGATGAGCGTGCGGGAGGTCGCCAGCAACTTGCTCGCGTCGGCCGCCAGCGCATCGGCGCGGGCGAGCAAACTCTGCTCCGTCGCCGTGTGAGGCGCCGCCGGCTGAGTCGCGATGGGATTGGACACTTGCAGCGTGGGCGCGCCCAGCGATGCGGTCGCGGCCGAAGCAGAGTCGAGTGCGGCCGTCGCCGATGGTTTGAGCGAGATCAATTCGCGTGCGAAGCGGACGAAATCGCGGCAGCCGCTGCTGGCCGGGTCGTACTCGGTGATCGGCTGGCCCAGGCTGGCGCTCTCCTTCAGCTTGGTGTTGAAGTTGATGAACGTCGTGAACATGGCATCCCCGTGCCGCTTGCGCAGCTCGGCGAGAATCTCGCGGGCCAGTTTGGTGCGCACGTCGTAATGATTCGCGAGAATCCTCAACGTGAGGTTTTTCGCCCAGGCCGCCCGAAGCTGCCGGATCGTGTCGAGCTGCTTCGCGAGACCGTGCAGCGAAAAATAGCCGGTGTCGACCGGAACGATCACCTCGTCCGATGCGTACAAGGCGCTCTCGGTGAGAAATCCGATGGTCGGCGGCGTATCGATGATGACAAAATCGTACTTGTGCCGCACCGATTGCAGCACGTGCTTCAGCCGGCGCTCGCGATGCTCGACGTGGGCCAGCCCGCGCTCCAGTGCCGCGAGATCGACCTTCGACGGGATCAGGTCAAAGTTCGTCGAAATCTGCCAGATCACGCGGCTGAGGTCTATCGGCGCTCCGTTCGTGAAATCCGTGGACAGAATCGATGCGACGCTGACCTCGATCTGCTCCTCGGGGACGGCCAGACCGAGGGCGCAATGCCCCTGTGGATCGAGATCGACCACCAGCGTCCGCTGCCCCTCCCGCGCCAGGCAGGCGGCGAGGTTGATCGAGATCGTCGTTTTGCCGCACCCGCCCTTCTGATTGGCGATGGCGATGATTCTCATTGCGCGAAGCCCCTGTTTCGGCCTGGAGGCCGCAAAGAAGTCTTAAACGGGGCTCCGTACGGGCAGCCCCGGGTTTTACATCCGATAATTAGAAATTCGGCCTGCGAATCTTGCCGACTTGAGTTTTTGTTGAACAAAAGTTGCGGAATTGAGACTGATAATGCGATTCGGCCATGACCGACAGGATTGATATCGCGGAATCAGCGCCGCGCGCCTTCTGCTCCGACTCACACACGCAATGTAATCTTCGCTTTCAGAGAAGGTTAAGTCTGCTTCTCGGCATTCACCCTTCTCGCGTACGCCTCACGCCGAATTGTTCGCTCCGTCGCCCGTCGATTACCATGACCAACTTGGACGTAACGAACCGGGCACCGCAGCGATTCCCGGTCGATCGATGCAGGAACCTCAGAATGTGGCAACGCCTCTGTGAATTACTCGAAAACCCGCGCGACCGGCACATTCTGGTCGTCGGGGATTTCATGATTGACCACTATCTCTACGGCGACGCCGAGCGGATCAGCCCCGAGGCCCCGGTGCCCGTCCTGCGCGTCGTCGAAGAAACCGACGCCCTCGGCGGCGCGGGATCGGTGGCCGCAAATGTCGCGGCTCTCGGCGCGGCGGCCCATTGCATCGGCATCATCGGAGAGGCCCCGGGCGGGCAAAGGCTCGCGGACATGTTGAAATCCTCCGGCGCAACCACGGAGGGATTGGTCCCCGTCGCCGGTCGCCGCACGACGCGAAAGACGCGGTTGGTGGGTTTGGCCCAGCACCGGCATCGCCAGCAGCTCATTCGCATCGACGACGAATCGACCGAACCGATCGACGCGGCCACCACCCAGCGCCTCCTCGAACAAGTCGAGCGCCAGTTGCCGAGCTGCTCGGTCGTCTGCATCGAGGACTACAACAAGGGTGTCGTCACCACGGCTCTCTGCGCCGAGATCGTCCGGATGGCGTCCGGCCGGAAAATACCCGTGCTCGTGGACCCCGCCAATTTGACAGACTACGCCCGGTACGCCGGCGCCTATGCCGTGACGCCGAATCGCACCGAGACGGAACGCCTGACCGGGCTGCGACTGCGCCATCTCGACACGATTCAGAGCGCGGCCCGCGACATCCTCAAAGCCTGCCGGACCGAGCATGCCTGCTTGACGCTGGACGCCGACGGCATCGTCGTCATCGGACCGGACGGCGGCTTCG
>DATMEE010000098.1:0-4417 GCA_035557035.1 Phycisphaerae bacterium | reverse complement strand
GGCGATAGGCCTGCAGATTTTTTTTCGGCACCGGCAATACGTAGCCATCGACATAGCGCATAAGTCCTCCAGAGTAGGTTGAGTTTGTTGCTGGGATCACGTTGAACCGCGATAATCTAGCCGCCCGCGATTGCCCCCACGATCATGAAAGGCTCGGTGCCTGTCGCCACTGCTTCAGGCAGCGGCGCGTCCGGCGCTTCGTGCGACAGATCTTCGCCGCAGGCGAAGAACCGCACGAACGCGCGGCGTTTTTGTGTCACGTGATCGCGAATCGTCCCGCGCAACATTGGATAGCTCGCCTCGAGCGCGTCGAGAACCGAGCGCTGTGTGACCGGACCCTTGACGTCGAGCTTCAGCTCGCCGTCGACTTGTGCGAGCTTGCGCAGATGGGGTGGGAGCGTGACTCGGATCATGACAGCGTCTGGACCTCGACGGACACGACGGCGGGAAGATCGCGGACGATAGGCGTCCAGCTATCGCCGGCATCGGCCGATGCATATACCTGTCCGCCGGTGGTGCCGAAGTACACGCCGCACTTGTCAAGCGAATCGACGGCCATGGCGTCGCGCAACACGTTCACGTAGCAGTCGCTTTGCGGCAGACCCTTGGTGAGCGCTTCCCACTCGTTGCCGCCAGATCGGCTGCGGTACACGCGCAGCTTGCCGTCGGGCGGGAAATGTTCGGAGTCGCTCTTGATCGGCACAACATAGACAGTTTCCGGCTCGTGCGCGTGAACGTCGATCGCGAAGCCGAAGTCGGTCGGTAAGTTGCCGCTGATTTCTCGCCACGACTCACCGGCGTCGTCGCTGCGCATAACATCCCAGTGCTTCTGCATGAACAGCACGCCCGGTCGCGACGGGTGCATCGCGATGCGGTGCACGCAGTGGCCGATCTCGGCAGTTGGATCGGGGATGTAGAGCGAATGCAAGCCGCGGTTGATCGGCTGCCACGTCTTGCCGCCATCATCGGTGCGAAACGCGCCTGCAGAGGAGATCGCGATGAAAATCCGCTTTGGGTCGCTTGGGTCGAGAATAATCGTGTGCAGGCACATCCCGCCGGCGCCAGGCTGCCACGAAGAACCGGAGCCATGCCCGCGCAGTCCGGCGAGCTCTTGCCAGGTTTGCCCGCCGTCGGTCGAGCGGAACAGGGCGGCGTCTTCGACGCCGGCGTAGACCGTGTCGGGATCGGTCAGCGATGGCTCGAGATGCCAGACTCGCTTGAACTCCCACGGATGCGCCGTGCCGTCGTACCACTGGTGCGTGGTGAGAGGCTTGCCGGTTTCCGGAGACGTGTCGTAAACAAACTTGTTGCTCTCGCCTTTGGGCGTGCCGTCCGGAGCCGTGGTCGGTTCCCCGGGGGGTGTCCCCGGTTGGTGCCATGTCTTGCCGCCGTCATCCGAGCGTTGAATGATTTGCCCAAACCAGCCGCTCGATTGCGACGCATACAACCGGTTCGGATCAGCCGGAGATCCCTTGAGGTGATACATCTCCCAGCCGGCAAAGTGGGGGCTGCTCACCTCCCACTGTTTGCGCTTGCCGTCCGATGTGAGGACGAACGCTCCTTTGCGTGTGCCAACCAGTACCCGAATTCCGCTCATAACCTACTCCTTCCTTAGTTCTGCTGTTTTCGTACAAACCTTCTCAAAACCAGCGCCTTCAATCCGCCGGCTGTCGCGGCGACGATGGTCAGCGGCATGATTCTGGTGCGTGCGGGATACTCGAAACTCTTCTCTAACTGCTTCCCCTCGTTGGGCATGCTAAATCAGTGGGCAGGCCCGTGATCTCCTTCACAGGCCGGACCTCCACCGTTCCGATGCGCGCTCCGGGGACCCGAGCAGCGATGCCGATCGCCTCATCGAGATCCTTGGCGTCGATCAGGAAGTAGCCGGCGATCTGCTCGCGCGTCTCGATGAACGGACCGTCGGTCACGAAGTTCTTCCCGTCGCGGACCCGAACGACGGCCGCCGTCGACGCCGGATGCAGCGGCGAAGCGCTCAGATATTTGCCGTCGGCGTGGAGCTGGTGTGTGAGCTGCACGGATTCGTCAAGCATCCGCTGCTGCTTGGTCTCGCTGAACCTGCCAAAGACCTCTTCGTCGTGGTGAACCAGCAACATGTATTTCATCAAGATACCTCCATCGACATCGGATAGTCGTTCGAAAGAGCTCACAATCGACAACGACTCCTGCCCCGCGCGACCTGTCTGCTTTTGCCGTCTCACTGCACCAACTCGGCTATTGCTATTCTGTCGGCAAGCCCGGAATATCGATCACCGGACGGATCTCGACGGTGCCCTTGCGCGCCATAGGAATCCGTTCGGCCACGGCGATCGCCTCGTCGAGGTTTTCGGCCTCGATTAAAAAATAACCGCCCAACTGCTCGCGCGTTTCGGCGAACGGCCCATCGGTCACAAGCCGTTTGCCGTCGCGCACGCGCACGCTGGTCGCCATCGAAATCGGATGCAGTGGATTAGCTCCCAGATATTGGCCGCGCGAATGAATTTCATGCGCCAGTTGCAAGGACTCCGCATAGCAAGATTGCCGTTCGTCTTCGCTCAGTGCTTTTTCGTCGAGGTAGATCAGCAGCATATATTTCATGGAACGAACTCCTCATCGCTTGTTCGTCATGATGTCTCAGCGGCGGCGGCCATGGCCGCCGCCTGCTTCTTCATTTCTTTGGGCGAGACATCCTTGACGTGGGTTGACACATGCCACAGGTGCCCGAAAGGGTCTTCCAGCGACGCGCTGCGATCGCCGTAAAATTGGTCCTCCACGGGCCTGAGCAGTTTCGCGCCGGCGACCAGAGCTTTCTTGACCACGCCATCGACATTCTTGACATAGATATTTATGCCCACCGGCGTGCCGCCGAAAGCGCGCGGGCTTCGAAAGTTCATATCGGGGAATTCGTCGGCGAGCATGATCCGGCAATCGTCGATGGAGATTTCCGCGTGGCCGATCGTTCCCTTGGGGCCGGGCATGCGCATCACCTCTTTGGCGCCAAAGACTTTTTTGTAAAAGGCGATCGCAGCCGCCGCGCCGTCGACGGCGAGGTAGGGCGTCACCGTTTTGTATCCCTTGGGAATGTATTTCACTTTTCTAGACGGCATATTTTCCCTCCGCGTTTGCCGATGCGCTTTGCATAGGCGTTAGGCTGGTTGAACCGAATGGATGACATCCCACGCATTTAGCACGACCTATCCAAGGTCAGCTATTTTCGTACGCTTGCCGCAATCGCCCGATGTCGATCTTGCGCATTTGCATCATCGCTTGCATGACCCTCTTCGATTTTTCGGCATCTTTGTCTTGCAGCATCTCGACCAAGGCAGAGGGAACGATTTGCCACGACAAACCGAACTTGTCCTTGAGCCAGCCGCACTGTCCTGGTTGCCCGCCGGCGGATAGTTTCTCCCAAAGCTCGTCCACTTCCTGTTGAGTCTTGCAATCGACCGACAAGGATATGGCTTCGGTGAATTTGTACATTGGGCCGCCGTTCAGAGCGATAAAGTCCTGGCCCTCGAGTTGGAATGCGATCGTCATGATCGATCCTTTCGGCCCCGGCCCGGCGTCGCCGTAACGCGCTACTTTTGTAGTCTTCGAGTTCTTGAAGATCGAGAGGTAGAGGTTGACGGCCTCTTCGGCGTTGTTGTCGAACCACAAAAACGGCGTGATCTTTTGCATGTCGTATTCCTCCTGTTCCGATCTCAAGGCTGGACGATGACCATCCAAGCGACGCCGAAGCGGTCGGCGACCATGCCGAAGCAGGGCGACCAGAAAGTCTTGCCCAGCTCCATCTGCACCTGTCCGCCCTCCGCCAGCGCGGCGAACTTTTTACGCGCGTCGGCTTCATCGGCCGCGGTGAGCGACAATGAAAATCCCTGAAAACTTCCTCCCTCGCTGCAACCGTCGGAGGCCATCACATTCCCGTTGCCGATGCGCAAGCAGCTGTGCATGACTTTATCGTCCCAACCGGCCGGCACCATGCCGGGCGGCGGCGGTTCCGGGCTCTCTTTAAAGCGCATCAGCATGAGCACTTCGGCGCCCAACGACTTTTTGTAGAACTCGACGGCCTCTTCGCAGCGGCCGTTAAACATTAGATACGGTTCGACGGGCATAATGCATCTCCTTTTCGTGGGTTAAAGTTTCTCGATCCTTCTAGATTTTATTTAGGCCGCTGCTTTCCGGGGTACTGGTCTCCGCTGTGGATTCCTCGTCGAGGGCGCGGATCTCGAAGGTCGCGATGCGAATCCCAGGATGTTTCGACATCAATGCGGTGGCGTGATCCAGATCCTCGGCATTGAGCAAAAGAATGCCGCCGATTTGCTCCTTGGTTTCGGCGAACGGGCCGTCGGTGATGGACACTTTGCCGTTGCGGTAGCGCAAGGTTTTGGCATTTTGCGCGCTCTGCAGTCCCTCCAGGCGA
>DATMEE010000097.1:0-11658 GCA_035557035.1 Phycisphaerae bacterium | reverse complement strand
TCCAATCTCTGCCTGCGGCTCTTCGACGAAGGCCATCACGTCATCTGCCTCGACAACTGCTTCACCGGCAGTCTCGATAACTTCGCCGATCGCTTCCGTGAGATGACGCTCAGCGGCCGCTTCGAGTTCATCCGGCATGATGTGATCGAAGCCATCAAGCTCGAAGTCGATCAAATCTACCATCTGGCATGCCCGGCCAGCCCGGTCCATTATCAATACAACCCGGTAAAGACCATCAAGACGAACGTGATCGGCACCTATAACATGCTCGGCCTCGCCAAGCGCGTGAAAGCCAGAATTTTGCAAGCGAGCACTTCAGAGGTGTATGGCGATCCGGCGGTGCATCCGCAGCCGGAAGAGTACTGGGGAAACGTGAACCCCATCGGCGTGCGAAGTTGCTACGACGAGGGCAAACGCGTCGCCGAGACCCTCATGTTCGATTATTACCGTCAGCACAAGCTGGCGATTCGCGCCGCGCGAATCTTCAACACCTACGGGCCGAACATGTCCAGCGACGACGGCCGCGTGATGAGCAATTTCATCTGTCAGGCTTTGCGCGATGAGCCGCTGACCGTGTACGGAGACGGTTCCCAGACGCGCAGCTTTTGCTACGTGTCGGACCTCGTGGATGGGCTGATCAAGCTAATGGAGAGCACCGAAACCGGGCCGATCAATCTCGGAAACGACCGCGAAATCACCATGCTCGAACTCGTTGCCGGCATCGGCGCGGCGCTGGGCAAAGAGCTTCGCGTCGAGCACCGGCCGCTGCCGCCGGACGACCCCAGACAGCGGCGCCCGGATTTATCGAAAGCGCGCCGGCTGCTCAAGTATGAACCGCGGGTCGGGCTTGAAGCCGGCATCGAGAAAACCGTCCGGTATTTTCAGGGACTTCTGAGCCCGAGCTGAAGCCCGAGCCGCGGTCTCGTTGCATTCGGAAACTGCGCAGGTCCGCATCAGCCGGTTCACACATTGTCGTTCAAGTTGTTGTTGTTCTGATTCTGGTTGTTGTTGAGATTGTGGTTCTGATTCAAGTTCTCGTTCTCGTTGTCATTGGCGTTCTGATTATCGTTACCGTTCTGATTCGCGTTTGAATTCGAGTTTTCGTTCACGTTCCCATTCCCATTGTCATTTTCGTTGCCGTTTGTGTTCGCGTTGAAGTTGAAATCAAAACTGTTCAGGAAGTTGGCCAGTTGCTCGGCCGTGCAGGCCCCAAGAACCGGCAGAACGCAGATCAGGCAAACGGTGAACAGCTTCCTCATTCGATTTATCATGGCTGTGAATCCTTCAATAAATGGGGAATTCGCGGATTCAATCCAGGAAATCCGGTTCCGCCTGCCGGACTCGACGCGATTCTAGAAACGAAGTCCGTCGAAATCATCGCGGCCGGCGACGCTGTAAGATGGAATGACGGAGGAACAGCGCTCTTGACCACAGGGGGTGCCGGCCGATGTGCTTCAACTTACGAAAACGCGCGGCAGGACACAAATTGACGCCGCTTCCGTACGCGTGACGGCGCATCGAGACGGTGCGCTGAAGAGTTTTTTATCAAGATTTCAATGCCTGCAACTCAAGCCCCGATGCCTTCGTTCATCGAAAATGGCGCGCCCCGATGTCATCCGGAGCTTAAAGTAGGCGTGGGCGACGAGAATCGCGCAAGAAAAAAGCCGATGTCGAGCGACACCGGCTTCAAAAGACTTTCCTCGAACCGACCTGCCGGCGGCCAACTACCCCGCCAAGCCTATTCCGAAGACAAAAAGAGCGACAGGCGTACCAAATTCAACCACGAGTGTTCGGGCCGGAGAGAGGAAGGATCGTGGTCGAACGTTGGCTGGTACGCCCATCGCTCTGTCTGTCCTCGGGGGATTATAGTCAATCATTTCAAGTTTCAAGGGGACAAAACCAAAAATATTTCTGAACTTTTTCATTCCAGGCATCGCCGCTCAGGCGTCCGAACCGGCTCAAGGCCTCTTGCCTTTTCGACGAGATTGTAGCGACTCCCATCACAAAGGCAAGGGCACTTTTTCACCAATCAAGAATTTTTTTTCCGCCTGTGAATACAGCGTCGCTCTGTCATTTTCGCGCAGACCCTTCCGCATCATCCTATAAATTCGGACCGCCCGGTCATCACCATTGGCGGGGCGGTCTTTTTATGTCATTTAGAGACCGATCAGGATCGCGATAATCGCATCCAGATCGTCCTGATCGAGCGTTCCAAAAGGAGCTTCCAGGTCCGCACAATCGAGAAGTTGGAGCGCGCCAAGATGCGCCTCGACCAACTGCGGCAAGTCGGCTCCGTCAATGGTCCCATCGAGATTAAAATCGCCCTTCGGAGCGGCGCTGCCGGTCACCGAACCAGCGGGCGCACTTTCGCCACAGGTATTTTCCGAGGTCACCCAGTAGAAGTAGGTCACGGCCGGGTCGCCCGTGACATCGCTGCTGGTCGTGTTGGCCGTATCGTCAACTTGCACTGATGTATTGAAATCGTCCACGGTGTTGCGATACACGTTGTAGCTCGGTGCGCCGGCCGCGGCGGTCCATGCCACATCGACGGCACCACAGACCGTATCGAGCGTTGCGGACAAACCGGTCGGCGCGGCGGAGGCGGCGGCGACAAAGCCCGTATCCGGCGCGCCAGAGTCGCTGCACCCGCTCAGATTGCAGCCGGTGAGCCAGTAATAGTACGTGGCGCCGGGATCCGCCGTGGCATCATCGTACGTCGTGTTGACGATTCCATCCTGAAGGAGTGTGGAGCTGTTTGGATCATCGATCGTGTGTCGCCACACTTCATAGCTGGTGGCGCCTTCCGATGCGTTCCATGTAATCGTCACCTTATCGCAGAAGGAGCCGTCGGTGGCCTGAACGCCGGTCGGAGGTGCGGGCGGTCCGCCGCAAGTATCCTGCGTAACGGTCGCCGCGTAGGGACTCGAAGCACCCCCCGCGGGGTTCGTCACGATTCCGCTATTGGTTCCCTGAGCCGAAATGTAAAATTCCGGATTATCCTCGCACGCCGGGGCGGGAAGCGTCGCCGTGTAATTGTTTCCCGAAATCAGAACAAGCGGCGTCGTCAGGAACGTGCCGCCATCATACCGGTAATGAAGGGTCGCTGAATTGGCGACGAGCGTTTCGTTGCCGGGAGTGACGATGACGTTAAATGTTTCGGGCTGTCCCGGGTCGAGCGAAGCGGGCGGGCCCTGCGGCAGGGTGATCGTCAGCGGCGTATACGACAGGAAGGTTAAACTCAGGGTATACATCTGCGTTTGCCCCGGCGCGAGGTCCGGGCTCTCAAAGACGCGGACATATCGCCCCCCGGCGACCGGCATCGCAAACCCGTTTATCGAATCGGTGAGCCCGATCGCCGCGGTGGTAGGGCCCGCCAGGACGGTCGAGCCGTTCGAAGCGATGAGCTCGACGCTCAAGTCTGCAATCGACCTCGAAATCGTCGAGGGATTCGTGGCGCAGCAGCCGCTGGACCCACCGCAGGTCTGCGCTCCGTCGGCGTACCCCGGCGGGCCGTTGCCGACCGGAATAACTTGCACGTTGATGCGCGCGGGCGCGGTCGTCTCAAAGAAAAAATAATCCTGCTCGCCGTTGGCGTCGATGCTCAGCCGGCTGGCGGTCGCAACGGCGGGATAGGGAGAATTCGACGGCAGGTTACCGAGGGTGACGCCACCCGAGGCACCGAAGTCGCCAAGATCCGTCGCGGCGCCGGGGCTGTTATCTGGCTCATAAAAGTCGCCGTAATGGCGATGGGCGTTGCGGATGTCATCTTGCTGGGGGCCACCAAAATTGAACGAGATGAAAGGCTCCATGAGCTTTGTTTGACTGACCGGGCAGACGTGTTCCATGCCCAACCCGTGACCGTGTTCATGCCAGACGACATTCTTCAGACCTTGTGATTGATCTGAAATATCGTCGTAAAATGGATCGGCCGAATCCAGAACCATGTCGCCATGATTGGGATAACTATTGAATGCCAAAACGCTCCCGCCGCCGCCCCCGTCGCCGTCAATGAACCTCGCGCAAATGCGCACGTCTCCGCGAACCCCGAGCGCGCCAACATTGCCTGAACTTTGTGAGACGCCGTCATCATTGGGTTCGTAGACATAAGTCACCCCGGCCAGATTCTGCCATCGAGTGAAAATTGTCGCGAAAATCGCCTGCCAGGTTGCCTCGTTTCCGTAGATGCCGGTTAGCCAGGCGTGCAGATCATTAACGCCGCCTCCAGTCGTGGTAGTCCCGTCCGGAGGAAAACTGTACGTAATGGTAATGGGGTCTCCCTGACCACCCGTGGAACCATGGGCGGTTGTCGACCATCGCGGCTCCTGCCAGTACCGAGCGAGTAGATCACCGCCATAATTGAAGGATTGCATCACTTCTTCCGACACACCAGGCGAAAAGCAGACCGCGGGCGGCAGATCGTCCGTCAGGCGATTGGGATCGTGAACGAATGCCACGCGCTCCCGGAAAAACTCTTGATGAACGGGAGAAAGCGACTGATAAAGCTCCGGAAACATCAGCAGCGCCAGGTTTTCAACCTCATGCGGCAGCGCGCTCGCTTCGGGCGCGCGAACGCGAGTGGCTGTCTCGGACAAATCGGAACCGCTAAGCTGAATGCCCCAGATCAGGGCCGCCGTCGAAATCGTGACGGCGAAAATGCGGACTAACCACCGGCTGCGAACCAGAACTCGAAAATTCATGATGTCTCCAAACTGGATGCTCAATACTTCCAACCCGGTTTTGGCGGAAACAAAGAGCCGAAATACCAGCCGCGACGTGATCGCGGCTTCCACTCAACCCCTGAGAAGCACGAAGCCTCCCAATGAAGATGTTCTGAAGCGAGAAGGTTATTTCCCCTATCCGAGTAATCAATAATAATCAGGTTTGACTCATTTTCCTATCCCCAATTCAAGAAATAGGATTTTATTTTTGTTGAAACGCGCAACTCTCGTGTTTTGTTGCCGGAAAAGCCCGCTCCCCCCATAATTTGTCCCCGTGAGCTTGCGGGACACGATCGCATCCGACCCGCTCCTGAAAGCTCTTTGCGGCAAAGTCGCGACTGCCCAGACCCCCCTTGCCGTAAACGGGCTGTGGGGAAGTGCCGCGCCTATTTTGGCGGCCCTTTTCGCCACCGCGATCCAACGCCCCACCCTATACCTCTGTGCACACCTCGAGCAGGCCGATCAGGCCCAAGACGACATGGAATCGATCCTGGGCCGCGGAGTCGATCTCCTCGCCGCCTGGGAAACACTCCCCGGTGAAGGCGGCGCCGGCGAAATCGGAGCGGAACGGGCACGTTTGTGCGGCACGATCAGCAGCGACCGCGCAAGCATCGTGATTGCCCCGATCCACGCACTGATGCAGCCGGTCCCGGCCCCCTCGAGCCTCGAAGCCAAGACCCTGACGCTGCGCAAGGGTGAACGGCGCGACCCTGAGGAAATCGCACGCTGGCTCGTCGATCGCGGCTTCGTTCGGCTCGATCAGGTCGAGCAACCGGGAGATTTCGCCCTGCGAGGCGGCATCCTGGACATATTCGCTAGTGCAGACGCCGACCCGGTGCGTCTCGATTTTTTCGGCGACGAGATCGAGTCGGTCCGTCAGTTCGACGCGGCCACCCAGCGCTCGGTTCGCGAGGTTCCCATCGCGAGGATCACCCGTTCCCCGGAACTCAAGACCCTCTCGCACCAGGAAACCACGACGTTTCTCAATTATCTTCCACAAGATTGCGTCGTCGTGACCAACGATCCGCTGGAAGTCGCGGAAATCGCCAAGACTGTCTTCGATCGCCTCGGACGGCCGGTCGGGCACTATCCGATCGACGGTATCCTGCGGACACTCACCTCGTTTCGACAGCTTTACCTCAGCCGGTTCCCGCTGGCCGCCGCATCGGATTCCCACACCTTCCGGGTTCGCTGTGAGGCCCTCCCGCAATTTGATGCGAAGGCGACTGATGCCGTCCGCCAACTCATTCGACTGGGCCAATTCCAGGACTCCATCGTCTATTGCGAAAACCCGGGCGAAGAGCAGCGGCTGCGCGAGCTTATCCAGCAAGTACTCGAAGCAGACGGCGCCCCATGCGACTCTCACGGAATCGAAACCGCGATCGGATTGATTCACGATGGATTCGTCTGGAATCCCAGTGACACGAACCCAGCACGCAAGTCCCTTGGGGTAATTCCGCACCACCAACTCTTCCGACGCTACAGCCAAATCCGAAAAATCCGCCGCACCAGCGCCGGCCGGCCAATCGAGTCTTTTCTCGACTTGCAGGACGGCGACTACGTCGTCCACATCGTCCACGGCATCGCCAAATTCACCGGCATGAAAACGATGCGCAAGAGCGACTCGCGCAAGAGCGAAGAGTTTCTCACCCTGCGCTTCGCCGAAGACGCGACGATGCACGTGCCGGTCTCGCAGATCGATCTCGTGCAGAAATACATCGGCGCTCGCGGCATGAAGCCGCCGTTGTCGAAGCTGGGCGGCACGCGGTGGCAGACGACCAAGGCCAAAGTCGAAGACGCGCTGAACGATCTCGCGTCGGAACTGCTCGTCATTCAGGCGGAGCGGGCGTCGCAGCCCGGCGTGTCATACCCTGAGGACACACACTGGCAGCGCGAATTTGAGAGCGCTTTTCTCTATACCGAAACGCCCGATCAGCTCAGTGCCCTGAACGAAATCAAATCCGACCAGCGGCGTGATCGGCCGATGGATCGGCTGCTTTGCGGAGACGTAGGATTCGGCAAGACCGAACTGGCCATGCGGGCGGCGTTCAAGGTCATCGAATACGGCAAGCAGGTCGCGGTCCTCGTGCCCACCACCGTCCTGGCGGAACAGCACTACCACACCTTCCGCGAACGCATGGCGGACTACCCCTTTCGCGTTGAATGCCTCAATCGCTTTCGATCCGCGAAAGAACAGCGCGACATCATCGAGGCGAGCAAAAAGGGACAAGTAGACGTGCTCATCGGCACCCACCGGATCGTGTCGAAAGATGTCCAATTCGCCGATCTGGGTTTGGCGGTCGTCGATGAAGAGCAACGCTTCGGCGTCGAGCACAAGGAACGCCTCAAACGCCTGCGCAGCACTGTCGATGTCCTTACCCTCTCCGCCACGCCGATCCCCCGGACCCTGCACATGGCCATGGTCGGCCTGCGCGACATCAGCAGCCTGTCGACGCCGCCCATGGATCGCCGCGCAATCACCACCCAGGTCACGCAATGGAGCGACGAACTCATCCGCGATGCGATCGCCCGCGAGCTGAACCGCGACGGACAGATTTACTTCGTCCACAATCGCGTGCGCACCATCGACGCCATCGCCGCAAAAATCGCCACGCTCGCGCCGGACGCCCGCATCCTCGTCGGCCACGGCCAGATGGACGCCGAAACCCTCGAAGACGTGATGCTTCGTTTCATCCGCCAGGAGGCGGATATTCTCGTCTGCACCACGATCATCGAGGCCGGCCTCGACATTCCCAACGCCAACACGATTTTCATCGACCGCGCCGAGATGTTCGGACTGGCCGACCTGCACCAGTTGCGCGGCCGCGTCGGGCGATACAAGCATCGCGCATATTGCTATTTGCTGCTCAGTCCGAACCGCGCGCTCACCGACACGGCCGCGCGCCGATTGAAAGCGATCGAGGAATACAGCGAGCTTGGCGCCGGTTTCCGCATCGCAATGCGCGACCTCGAAATTCGCGGCGCGGGAAACATCCTCGGTCCCGAGCAGTCGGGCCATATCGCGGCCGTCGGGTACGAGCTTTTTTGTCAGCTTCTCGAAAAGCAGGTGAAGCGGATCCGCGGAGAGCCAAGCGACGAGCGCGTGCCGGTGCATCTTGAATTGGACGTGGAGGCCTACATTCCCCGCTCATACGTCGCGTCGGACCGGCAACGCATGGACTGCTATCGCCGCTTCGTGGCCTGCCGCACACCGGAGGACGTCGCACAATTGGAGCTAGACCTCAAGGACACATTCGGGCCATATCCCGACACGGTAGGAACTTTGCTGACGCTGGCGGACATTCGCGTTCGCGCCGGTCTGGCGGGTATCTCGACCATCATCAAGCAGGAACCGGACGTGATCTTCAAATTCGCGGGCGGCGTCCGAAAGTTGGACCCGTATTTCAAAAATGCGACCGGACAGGTCAGCTTTCCGGACGATCAGACCCTGCACTGGCGTCTGCCCGACCAATATTTTCACGGGGCGACCCTGCTAACCGTGCTCCGTAATTTATTCCGACGTCAAAGCACCGAAGTCGGTCTCACCTTCGCGAAAGTCGAACCGGTCGTGCCGACGATTCGTCGCGCGCCGAAATCAGTCCCGAGCCGACCCGTGCCGATGGCTCCGAAAATTCAGGAGGGTCCCGCCAGGGCGACGCCCAACACCTACCCGGCCGACGCGCCGATCCACCGGAAAAAAAGCCGCCGCCGCGTCAAGGATTAATCCCTCGGAGAATAGCGGACCCCAGGGCTATAGGGTGGGTCGGCCTTATCGACCCACCTTCCGGCGGAATGGTCGTTCCCCAAGTGGTGGGTCAAAAGGCCGACCCCACCCTTCGTGGCGCGATTTCCTACCCGCTGCGGTCTAGGAATAGCCTCTCGGACCGGGTATAGTCTCTATATCGCACACCGAAGTGCGCCCGCCGGCGGCTTCGTCCGGGGGACGCCCTGCCTCGTTATTCCAGCCAGCCCTCCGCCAACCCGCACCGGCACGGTGGAGCAAGGTTTCAGGGGGAGAAGAGGGTGGGTTCTGTCGCGTAGCGATTGGTTCAGCGTTTCGGGATTTCCGCGCTCGTCCGACCACGGCGCACCGCGACGCTCGATGGGAATTGTTGGAATCATCAACTGAGGGTGTGAATCGCGGCTTCCGAGACTGACCGCCCTTCGCACTTTCATACTGGTTTTTGTCCGGCCTGATTTAAGGATCGGAAGGAGCATCTGCATGGTCGCGAATTCGTCGCACCGTCGCGCAGGGCGTGTTCATTACGTCACAATGTTTAGCCTATGCGCGCTGGCCCTCGGCGTCGCCGGTGCGCGCGGGAGCGCCGACGAACCGGTCCCGGCTTTCGCCGCTGGTCCAGCCGGCCGCTCGACGCCCGAGTCTGCCATCGATGCGCCGACAACGACGGCGATCGATGCGGCGGAGGCGTGGCATCGGCCGGCCGGCGACGGACCGCGCGGGCCGGTGCTGCCGTTGTACGACAATGGATTTCCGTTGGACGACGGTGGTGACCCGGCGTCGCAGGCCAGCCTTGTGGTCGACGGAGCATCACAGACTTGGAAATTCATCGCCGCCGCCGCCGAAAATTTCGAGCTCCCCGACTCTGCGACAAATCCCGGGTCGAATTACAACATTGCAACTGTTCGCGTCGCATTCGACTTCTTCGACAGCGGCTCGCCGTCGGCCACGCCTCTGTCTACCTGGACTCAGGGCGTCTACGTCACTGTTTATGCGCATTCGCCGCTCAATCAGCCGGCTGGAGCACCGTTTTTGAGTGGGACCACGGTGGCGTTCTCCGGAAATGTGGTCGCGTCCACGCTGGTACCCAACAGCGCACTGCTGAATGAACTCGAGGTGAACACCGGGTGCCGGATCGTCCATCAAATCGACATCCCGGTGAACTTCACGCTCGCGGCGGAAACCACCTACTGGCTGTCGATCATGCCGCGATATCCCGCGCCGCCGCAGGCCGCTTGGTGCCTCACAGATGACGCTGTCGGCACCGAATTCGACGCACAGCGAGGCGCCACCTTCGGGCCGCAGTTCTGGACGGAGATCGAAGGAAATCTCCACGGCGCCGCATGCTCCAGCACCGCGCCGCCGGGGACGATCAAGGAGCTGTCGTTTCAACTCTTCGGCGGCGAGCTGGCGGCACAGTTCGGCGCCTGTTGCGATATGGCCACCTTTACTTGCGCGGACGTGGACCGAGGGATCGATCCCAACGCCTGCACTGGTCCCGGTGAGGTGTTCAACGCAGGACAGCTTTGCCATTTGCTCGACCCCGCATGCGATGACGGCGCCTGCTGTTACATCGATATACTTGACGAAGATCAATGCACCGTCGCCAACGAGGAGGAATGCATCGATCTAAACGGTCATACGTTCACGCTCGGCGAAACATGCGGTCCGGAACTGGACTGCACCCGGCCGCCGGTCAACGATGACTGCCCCGGGCCATTGATCACGAACGGCCAAAATGTGTTCGTTGAATTCAATTCCGCGAACGCAACCGAAGAGCCGGCCGTTCCGGACACCGACTGCGGACCGATCGTGCGCGACGTGTGGTATCGCTGGCAGGCAACCTGCGATGGAACGGCCGTCTTCACGACGGTCGGCAGCGAGTTTGACACGGTTCTGGCAATTTACGGGGACGGCACGAATATCTGCCCCCCTTGCCCGACGGACAATGCCGCATTCCTGGGGTGCAATGACGATAATCCGCTGGATACTTCAGCGGAATACTCAATTCTTTCGTGGCCGGTCACGTTCGGCGATTGCTTTCTGATTCGGATCGGCGGTAAGCCCGGCGGTTCGCCCGAAGGCGGCGAGGGCGACCTGCGCATCTTCTGCGTTGACGCCGGAGAAGGCGCCTGCTGCCGGGCCAACGGCAGCGTCTGCACGCTCGAAACGGAAGCTACTTGTGTTGCGCCGGATCGCTGGTTCAAAAACGAGCCCTGCGGATCGCCGAACACCTGCCTGCCGAACGACGCCTGCGAATCGCCGATCCCGCTGCCCTCGAACGACATTGTGAGCCAGGCATTCGACACTACCCGCGCCACCCGCAGCGCCGGCGGCCAGCCCACCGATTGCGGCCCGATCGAGCAGGACATCTGGTTCAGCTACGTCGCCCCGTGCGACGGCGAGATCGAGATCACCACAACGGGCAGCAGCTACGACACGCTGCTGGCGGTTTACGACTTCACCGGCGGCGTTTGCCCCAACCCCACATTCTGCGCCGACCTCGCCTCGCATGAAACCGATTGCAGTGATGACGAAGGCGGCGACCCCCTCGCTCGCGTGCGAATCCCCAGCGTTGTCGCCGGCAGTTGCTATGTCATCCGCGTCGGCGGCAAGGACAACGGCTTCGATCTCAGCGGCGGCCTCGGCGTCTTGAACATCTTCTGCATCGAGCCGAACGAAGGAGCCTGCTGCTTTGACGACGGCTCGCCCTGTGCCATCGTGCTGGCGGCAGACTGCGCCCCCCCCAATCAGTTCGTCCCCGGCCAGGTCTGCAACCCCGGCTTCTGCCCCGATCCGCCCGACAACGATCTCTGCGCTAATGCCATCACCCTGCCTTCATCATCGCCGCTTGCCGAGTCTTTCAGCACCGTGGATGCCACGACCGACATCGATGCTCCCCTGACGGCCTGCGGGCCGATCGTGCAGGACATTTGGTATCAGTACCTCGTTCCATGCACTGGCTCCGTCGTCATCTATGCCACCGGCACCAACTACGACTCCAACCTCGCGGTCTACGGCGAGGCGGGGATCTGTCAAGCCGCATGTCCCGCGCCTGCTCCGGCCGGCAACAACTCGGAAATTGCCTGCAATGATGATGTCGGACCCGGCGATAGCGGGTCGCAAGTCGTCGTACTGGCAACCTCCGGTGATTGTCTGCTCATCCGCCTTGGCGGGCACGATACCGGCGGCGGCGTCGGC
>DATMEE010000096.1:0-3331 GCA_035557035.1 Phycisphaerae bacterium | reverse complement strand
GGCGCTCCGCTGGAGTCGCGTACAACACCGGTAAGACTGCTCTTATTGACCTGGCCCCGGGATGGAGTTGGAACCAGCAGGGCAACGATCAGGCAAATGCTGAGAACGCGCAGATTGATGTGGAAGAGATTGAGAGGCATCGGCATTCTCCTCGAGTGAAAAGAGACCCGACGGGTGTCTAGCGGAAACTGCCCTAGAGTTTTGTGCTGCCGGAGAAAGTTGTCAAATGTCCGTCCCGTTACATCCTTCGCGCTGCGGCGAACTGGTGAAATGGCTTGAGACTGTTCAGGCGCTCCTCCGGCTCATCCATCTTCCAGCTGAACATCTGACCCTCGATCCGATCTTCGGTGAAGTCGATGATCGAGAAGCCATTCTTTTCCAGAGGGTTCAGTCCAGCTTCGACCTCGATGCCTGTGGGCGTTTTGGGCGGCGTGCCGCGCCACGCGGACGGCCAGGCCTTTGGGCCTGTGCTGATCGGACCGGTCAGAATCGATACGACCGGGTTGCGGCGAAGGTCGAGAGCGCCGTAACGCAAAATCCGCCCCTCTGCCAGCGCGTGCAGATCGCCGCTCAAGAACAGTGGGATGCCCTGCATGGCCGACGCGGCCTGCAGTAGACGGTTGTGCTGCAGGTTCCAGCCCGACTGCCAGAGATACTTCGGCTTGCCGACACCCAGTGTTCCGTCAGACTGGAGAAGATCCGGGTACCACTCGCCCCATTTGCCTGCGCTCCAACCAACCGGCGTGGACGGCAGATTGACGACGTGCCGCGTCTCCTGCGCGGCCATTCTCCGCATCACCCACGCTTCCGCCATCTCTGGTAGAAATCCGCCGGCCGGCCCTGCGAGCGACATATAGCGGCGGCAGTCGTACATCATGATCTCCAGCAGCTTCCCGTAGCGCAGCGTTCCAAACGACTCCGACACTCCGGCCGCACGATCCGCGGCTCCGCTCGACGGTAACCCGATTGGGCGGCCGGCGTCTGGCAGGAATTCCGGGTAGTACAGCCGTTCCGTTGCGCGCGCCAGACGCAGCATGAAGTCGTCGGGCGGGAACGTCACCATCTGCTCGGTCGCCTCGTCGTTCTCGAAATAATCGTGATCGTCCTGAACGAAGAACACCGGCGTTGACCGAAAATCGGTGCCGTAGAGATCGCAGATTTGCGGAGTGACGACGAGCTTGAATCTGCGCTCGTTGTCGGTGCCGAGAACCGGCAGGTCGCGTGTGAACTGGCCCACCAGTTTCTGCGCTTCGGGAGCGTTGCCGAGCATGACCGATCCCACCGGGGAGCGTAGATCCCAATAGACGTGGTCGCCGATCGCGATCATCGCATCAGGCTTGTAGGACAACCCTGTCAAAAGCAGCTTTCTGCGGTTGGCAATCGACACCCAGTACGGTTCCTTGGTGTCGGGATTGACAGTGGCTGGATGCCCGCCCGCGCAGGTGTACACGAACAGCCGGAATCGCTTCGGTGTGGCTTGAGGACTGGGAAACGTCGAAATCGGCCACGGCTCGCAGAGAGATCTGCCGCTGGCCTCCTCCAGAACCAGTTGATAGGTATGTTCAGGCTCCAGACCCGCGAGGTCGAACGAATAGAACTCGCCGGCCGTGTCGAGCCGCACACCGATTGCCTTGCGCCTTCCGGCTCGAAGGATTGGCGGTGCGGTCATCGGCCGCACGAAGCTGGCCTTGAGAAGCAGGCGATCGTGGCTGACCCCGGGAAGCAAGTGCCGAACAGCGCCAGCCTGCCAGCTCTTTTCCTGCGCGCGGCCCGCAATGGCGAAGGCCGCGGCGCCTGTGATCGTTGCCGTCAGAAGCTGCCGCCGCGAAAGAGGTGTGTGGAGTGTAGTCATGGCCACCCGGTCATGCCGAACTTAGCACGAAGAACTCGGCGCAACCGCACCGAAACGCTTGACGCTGCCCGCAAACGGGAGCAGAGTTGACCACACGCTCCGAGGCGTGAAAAACATGCTGTCAGGCAACTCGCGCAGGGAGGGAATGATGCGCATCGCGGCGTTTACTCTCGCTCTGTTTCTGCTGTTGGCCGCGCCGCTGTCTGCTCAAATCGTAGAGTTCAACCGCGACATCCGGCCCATCCTTTCCGACAAATGCTATACGTGCCACGGCCCGGATAAAGCGCGGCGGCTGACCAAGCTGCGCTTCGACGTCGAAGCCGACGCTAAACAGGACCTCGGTGGGCGTTTCGCCATCCTTCCGGGCGCTGCCGCGAAGAGCGAAATGATCCGGCGCATCACCGCCGCCGAACCCGCGAGGCGCATGCCGCCTGTTGCGTCGGGCCGTACGCTGACGAGCCGCGAGATCCAGCTTATTGAGCGCTGGATCGAGCAGGGCGCCCAGTGGGACAACCACTGGTCCTTTAATCCTCCGCGGCGCGCGCCGCTTCCAGATCTCAGAAACACGGCATGGGCGCGAAATGAAATTGATTTCTTCGTATTGAATCGGTTACAGACGGAGGGCCACATCCCCGCGCCGGAAGCCGATCGCACCACGCTCATCCGTCGCGTGAGCCTGGACCTGACTGGCCTGCCTCCAACGCCGGGCGAAGTCGACGCGTTCCTGAACGACCGCTCGCGCAACGCGTACGAGAAAGTCGTCGATCGCCTCCTGGCGTCGCCGCGATACGGAGAACGGATGGCCGCGCAATGGCTCGATGCCGCGCGCTACGCCGATACCAACGGATATCAAACAGACGCCGAGCGTTACATGTGGCGGTGGCGCGACTGGGTGATCGAGGCCTTCAACCGCAACTTGTCATTCGACCAGTTTGCCTTGCAACAAATTGCCGGCGACATGCTTCCACGTGCCGCGCTGGATCAGAAAATCGCGACCGGGTTCAACCGCAATCATCGCGGCAACGGCGAAGGCGGAATCATTCCCGAGGAGTATGCCGTCGAATATGTGGTCGATCGTGTGGAGACCACGTCGACGGTCTTCATGGGGCTCACGTTCGGCTGTGCGCGGTGCCACGATCATAAGTACGACCCGTTTACGCAGAAGGAGTTCTATCAGCTCTTCGCGTACTTCAACAACATTCCGGAGCGCGGAAAGGCGAACAAGTACGGCAACTCGGCGCCGATGATTCAAGCGCCGACGATTGCGCAGCAAGCGAGACTGAATGACATCGATCGGAACCTGGCTGCGGCTGAGAAACGGTTCGAGGGGCTCGGATCGGAATTGGCGAAAGCGCAGCGGAGCTGGGAATCGACGCTCGACACATCGGTCCAGCTCCACTGGTCGATCCCGTACGATCTGATCGCGCACTTTCCACTTGATAGCGATGTCACAAGCACCGCTTCCGCCAGCTCGACGTC
>DATMEE010000095.1:0-5567 GCA_035557035.1 Phycisphaerae bacterium | reverse complement strand
AATTCGGGCGATCTCGTCACGTCGGCTGGGTCGTACATTGGAGCGCTCCCGATCTATGACCTCGGACGTTACTGGGCCGATAAAATACTGAAAAGGGGGCGGGATAAAATTAGACAGCAGGCCTGTCTCTTTTTTGCGGGGGGAAACCGAAGGACTGTCCATCCCGACTCGGCTATCGTAGCGAGGCAGATTGGCTTCACACCGAGGGAGTGGAGTTCCATGAAGAGGCTCGTTGAAATCCGCAACCAGGAATTTCTTTGCCGGGAGCGTGCCTTACGGGATTCCGAGCGCAAAATCTTCTGGCTGGCGAAGGCGGAAGAGTGGGAGCAGCGCGCGCTTGATGAAATTGCGTTCCACTTTAGAGAATGCAACCTCGATATGGTCGCTTCCCAGGCCGCTGCCCACTAATACCGCTGCCCGTTAATGCGGACGCCCGAAGCATTGTAGCGGCGAAAGCGTAGATTGCTGCGCGCCGAGGGCGGGCTTCATCAGTTGTCTTGCTCAACCAATCGTGGGCGCGCCCACGGCGTATGCTTTTCGCACCCAAACAGACGACCGCGTAATGTACTAGCTAATGTCGTCGTTCCGGCTTGGTAATGGTCTGCCTGACTTCGGCGCCGCAGTCGGAGCACTCGTAGATGAAGTCGATCTTCGCCATGCTCCAATGCGGTTCGACCTCCCGCACGAACATCGGGAGTAATCCTATACAGCCGGGGCAGATGATCGGCGCGATCTCAGCCTCGTGGTGCTGGATGTAGGCTGGCATGTCGGGTCTCCTTCACAGCGGAAGCACGGTGGATTTCAACCCCGAGCTAGCTTACCGCGTGGGTCGAATGCTCATCATCAACTCTTGCGAACGTAAAAGGAACAGCCGCACAATCCTGGCTCATGTGACTTTGTGGTAACATCCCGACCTGCAAGGAATACCGTGCAGATTCGCTTCCGGTCCGTCCCTCGCGTCGATCAAACCAGTTCGTGCTTCCTGAGATCGCGGGCGTGATCGAAACGGCTGGCCTGCGGATCGGCGTCAGCCGTCGGCATCTCGGGAGCAGCTGCCTCGGCGAGGATTGCCTCTGTGATATCGTCGACCGAGGAGTCGGCGATTTCGTGGATGAAGCTGATATTGTTGTATTCGCCCGACGCCACGCGCGAGATGACTTCGCGCCGCGTGATTTCAGGATCGACAATCGCCTCGCGCCCGCGCCGCCCATAGTCGATCATCACGACGAAATACTGCATGGACCCTCACGTCTCGCGCCGGCCACCGCAAGGGCGGGCGGGAGAAAGTATTTCTGAAAATCAGAAACAGGTCAAGTGAAAAATTCGGAAAATACGAAATTGGACGGCGATCGCTGCAATGCAGCCCGGCACCGCGCGAATCGCGCGCTGCGGTTCCGCTGATGTGGAGGCTCCCTTACTTCTCGTGCGCCCGCCCGCCATGGGCTTTTGCCGCCTTGCGCGCCCGGGCGGCGGCCTTGGCCCGCAGGCGTTCGATCTGGCCCCTTGGCAGGGTGACGCAGATTTCTCCGATCCATTCCAGCTTCACCCCGTTGATGGGCTTGGCGTTGAAGCTGGTCAGGTTGACCTGGGCCGCGGATTTTCCCCGCTCGACGGTTTTCAGGTAGCGCTCGCCGGTCTTCAGCCGAACCGCGGCCTCTTCACCGTAGAAGCTGGAGACGGGATGCCGCTGTTCCTTGAAAACCACAATAATGTCGCCGTTTTCGTATTTCGGCAGCATGGAATCGCCTGATACCTCGAAGGCAATGGTTTCCTCCGAAATGGGGAAGGGCAGTTCGATCTCGCCGAGGCCTTCCGGCGGCACCTGCTCGTGTTCCGGCTCGATCGCGGCGCCGGCGCCGACGCGGCCCATGATCGGCACCGAATTCAGATCGAGATAATCGATGATAAGGGGGATTTCGGACGCCTTGATCAGGCGTATCCCGGACAGGATTTCAGAGACGGCCCCCGGGCGCACGCCCATCGCCGCCGCCAGACCACCCTTGGTCTTGCCCGGCTTTTCCAACCCCCGCTCGATCAACCCGATATCCAGCATGGATGTATATTTTCCGAATTTCGGAAATATAGCAATTCCGATTATCAGAAATAAAGCTTGACATCATATTCTGAATATCAGAAATTGTTACTCGCCGACATCGACGCAACGCTGTGTCAGGCCGACCACTCACCCACAGCCGCAAGCATCCGGGAGACCAAGCCAATGCAGATAAACTGGACACCGGAGCATTGCGACGCTCTGCGAGAATGCCTTGCCAAGGGCATGTCCTTTGCCGAAGCCGCCGATGCGATCAACGTCACGTACGACACCGCCTATTCCCGCAATGCCACCATCGGACGCGCGAAACGGATGGGACTCGCGGCCTTGAACCGGCCGAAGCGGCTGTCGAGGGTGCCGCAACAGCTCAATGCACCGCAGCTTAGCAGGGGCGGCGAGCGCGCGGCCGAAGCGCCGCCGATTTCCGAACGGCCGGAACGGGTAAAACTCCGCTGCGTCCAGATCATGCCGCGCCATCTGCTGCTGATAGAGCTGGAAGCCGGCGATTGCCGGTATCCCTTTGGCGGCGATGTCGAGGGCGAAGCCATCACCTTCTGCGGTCACCCGCAACGCGAGGGCTCGAGCTACTGCCTCGGGCATTTCAACCTGACCCGCGGCCCAGGGACTGCTTCGGAACGGGCGGCCGTCCCGGTGGCCCTGCGGCTGGTGGTGGCGGCATGACCAGGACGTTTGGCCGGCAAATCGGATCTTACCAATGGAGAAGTAAAGCATGGCACGGGCCAAACGCAGAAGGCCGCACGATCCGGCAAAGATACATGACCGGCGATCCCGGGATCTGCCGCGCAATGCGGAAGTGGCTGCGGTCGAAGTCGACGATCCCCTCGGCCTGGAGCCGGGCGACAAGATCGTCACCCTGCGCTCGATCCGCAACGATCCGCTGGGCCGCATGCACTCGCATCGTCATGTCGACGAGTCGCAATACCAGGGTGGGCGGGCTTTTCAGGCTGACTGGGAGAAGGCCGAGCGCGGGCCACAGGCGGTCGATCCGACCAGGGAATATGTCGATGGCGGTCAGATGCGGGAGGCGATTACCGAAGGCCAGCGCAAGGCAGCGCTGCGGCTGAACCGGGCGCAGCGTGAACTCGGCGCCGACGGCTCGGCGCTGGTGCATGAGGTCCTGGTCCTGGGCATGACGATGGAACAGATCGGGCAGCGGCGTGGCGTGCGTGCCCAACGCTGGAATGACTATTTCGCACGCAGGTTTCGGGAATGCCTCGACCGGCTGGCGTTGATCTACGGATTCGCGACGGAGCGGCGCTAGTGTGCACCGCAACTTCGCGAAATCTCTCGCCCGAATAGTTCGGCAATGGCGCTGCCTTCCGGTCCGCTGAAATTCCCTTGTGGGAGGCGCACGTCAAAATTGGCTTCCATCGCGGCCCTCTCTTGCATACGCTGGGTGTTTGCAGGCATGCTGCAAAGCGACTGCCATCAGTCGCGAACGCCCAAAATCCCGACGAAAGGGATGGGTATTACGGGAGGGAAGCCTATGAAGCGCAGAACAGTACTCGCCGGGCTCGGTGCAACAGCCGCCGCCGGCGTGCTCGGCATGCCATCGATCCTGAAGGCGCAGGCGCCCGTTACGCTGAACGGTGCCGTGCAATTCAACGACGATCACGCCTTCACCAAGGCGCTGGTCAAGTTCGAAGAACTGGTGAAGAAATATTACGGCAAGCCGGTCAATTTCACGCTGCACAAGAATTCATCGCTCGGTCTCGAGAAGCAGTATTTCGAGTATATGTCGCAGGGCAAGGCGGTCGATTACGGCATCGTCTCTCCGGCTCATATGTCGACCTTCGCCAAGGCGGCTCCGTTCATCGATGCACCGTTCGTCTTCAAGGGCATCGAGCACATGAACAAGGTCGTTGCAGCGAACATCCTGGCGCCGATCGCCGACGAAGTCGCCAAGAAGGCGGAGGTGGTACTGATCGGCTATGCCGGCGGCGGTATCCGCAATATCTTCGCCAACAAACCGCTCAAGAACCTGGCCGATATCAAGGGCCTCAAGGTGCGGGTGCAGGGCGCGCCGATCTGGTCGAAGACATTCGCGGCCGCCGGCATGGCTCCGACGGTCATTGCCTATAACGAGGTCTACAACGCCATCCAGAATGGCGTGATCGCCGCCGGCGAAAACGAGGCCGCCGGTGTCGAGGCGATGAAGTTCTATGAAGTCGCGCCGCATCTCAATCTGACCCAACACGCGGTGTCGATCCGCCCGATCTGCTTCTCGGTCAAGACGCTCAAGACCTTGCCCAAGGAATTGCAGGACGCCATCATGAAGGCGGGCAGGGAGGCCGGCGATTTTGGCCGGCAGCTCGAGTCGAGCGAAGAAGTCATCAAGCTCGACGCATTGGAGAAGGCCGGCAAGCTCAAGCGGGTTCCATTCGAGGAACGCGACGCCATGAAGAAGCTCACCGATCCCGTGATGGCCGGCTACGCCAAGGAAATCGGCGCCGAAGCTATCTTTGAAAAGATCAACGCTGCCTAAATCAGAAATTTCTAAACGCGATTCCGGGGCAAGCCTCGCGGCTTGCCCCGCTTGATGACTGCATCTGCGCGGGGGCCAATGACCGAAATACCTATGTCATCCAACCCGTCGCTGTGGCGACGCGTGACGGCCGGCTACGCCAAATTGCTGGAAATCCTGCTGGGAGCTTGCGTCGGCATCCTGGTCATTCCCGTCACGCTGCAAATCATCTCGCGCTATACCCCCTTCATTCCGTCCTACATCTGGACCGAGGAGATGGCGCGGTTCCTGTTCATCTGGACCATCATGATCGGGGCGATGGTCGGCGTCAGGGAAGGGCAGCATTTCGAAATCGATTTATGGCCCGATTTATCGCGGCGGTCTGAAGCCGCGCTGCGGATCCTGGCGCGTCTCGGCATCCTGGCGCTGGCGCTGGTATTCGTATGGGCGGGCATCGAGTTCACGCGGTTTGCCTGGAATCGAACCTCGGAGCTGGCTGATCTTCCGCTCTGGGTGATTCACGTCGCATGGCCGGTGGCAGGTTTTACATGGATCGCGTTCGCGGGCGAACAGATCGTCGATGAAACGCGGATCCTGTTCGGGGCAGCACGATGAGTGGCAGCGTTCTTTCCGCCGGGCAGGCCGCAATGGTCCTGTTCGGCACCTTCGCGGCGCTGCTCGTCATCCGCGTGCCGGTCGCGTTCGCGCTTGGGCTCGCATGCCTGCCGATCCTGCTGATCGAGCCGCGGCTGTCGATGATGATGCTCGCGCAGGAAACCTTCAATGCCTACAATTCCTTCATCCTACTGTCGGTGCCGTTCTTTCTGCTGACGGCGAACCTGATGAGCATCGGCGGCATCACCGACCGGCTGGTGGCGCTTTCGCGCGCGATGGTCGGACATTGGCCGGGGTCGTTGGCGCAGATCAACGTCGTGCTCTCGGTGTTCTTCGCCGGCATCTCGGGCTCTTCGACCGCTGACGCTGCGAGCCAGTCGAAAATTTTCATCGATGCCCAGATCAAAGAGGGCT
>DATMEE010000094.1:0-2257 GCA_035557035.1 Phycisphaerae bacterium | reverse complement strand
GCGTCCATGCACATAGCAGGGCGCGGCCGCATTCTGATTTGGGAAGGGGCAAGCCTCTGGATCATGGAAGCCCTTCCAGAGAAAGGGGCGAGCTCGCACAGCACGGATTTTCATTCCCACCACGCCGTTCAAGTGACACTCTCATTGGGCGGCCGGTTTAAGCTTCGAACCGCCGATCACGGTATAGCGGCCGACGCCGCTGTCGCGCCCGATGTGAGTCACCTCTTCGAGGCGGAAGGGCTCAATGCAATTCTTTTCATCGAACCCGAGAGCCGCGCCGGTCGGGCAATCATACACAGGTTGTTCGACGGGGCGGTCCTTGTCCCGATCCCGTCGGGGTTGGCAACAGACCTGGTTGAGCGATTGGCTGTTACCTATCGCAATTCCGGCACGGACGATGCCCATCTTATGGCCTTAGGCCGCTCTCTCGTGGCGCGGCTTGCCGACACAGTAGAGGCCGAACTGCCCGACGCCCGCGTGCAACAAATCATCGCCTACGCAGCCGCCCGGCTCGACAATCCGATCACCTTGGGTGTGGTGGCCAGCAGCGTGGGACTTTCGCCCGGCCGCGTTCGTCACCTCTTTGTGGAACAGACCGGCCTCCCCTTCCGGACCTATTTGCTGTGGCTGCGCATCATGAAGGCGGTCAGCGTATTCGCCGACGGCCGTTCACTGACGGAAGCCGCTCACGAGGCCGGTTTCGCCGACTCCGCGCATTTCAGTCGGACCTTCCGCCGCATGTTCGGCCTTCCCGCCGCAGCATTGCGCATCGAGTAGCCCCTTCGTTCAAGTGCGGCCCTCCGCATCCGGGCTAGATATCGGTCGTTAGAACTGGAAACCCAGGAGGCTCCAATGACCAACGAATGCCACGACAATCCTTGCACCTGCGGCCAAACTTGCGCCTGCGCTCCCAGCGTCGAAAGCTGCGCGTGCAGTGCCGCATGTGGTTGCGGTGAATCATGCAATTGCTCGTCCGACACGCCTTGCGCGCCCTCGTGCGACTGCGCCGGCTGAATCTATCGCGCCGCCTTCAGGGCCGGCCTCTGGCCGGCCCTGGCTCTCGTTCAACGCGCAGCGCAGCACCCAACGGAGATCAATCATGCTTCAAGTTCCTCGTTTGTCGAAATGCTCTGCAGCGCAAATACTTGCTGTCTTTCTATTCGCCGCACTGGCGTCGGACGGCGGGACTTCGGCGAACGCCACGGCACCGGAGGAGGTTCGAACAGTCACCGTTGATGATCACCGGGTCGCCTTCCGCGTAGTGGGGAGCGGCCGTCCGGCCATCGTCCTGATCTCGGGACTCGGCGATGGAATGGCGACATTTCAGGACATAGCCCGCGATCTTGGGAAGACCAATACGGTTATCGTCTATGATCGTGCCGGTTACGGCGGCAGCGATCCCGGAGACGGTCTGCGCGACGCGTCCGCTGCCGAGCGGGAATTGTCCGGCCTTCTGGCCCAGAGCGGCGTAGTAGGCCCGTACGTACTGTCTGGTCATTCGCTGGGTGGTCTGCTTGCCGAGTACTACGCGGCGAATCATCCCGATCAGGTGTCGGGTCTTATCCTTGAAGACTCTCGTCCTGCCGATTTTACTCGCCGTTGCACGACCGCGCTTGGTGCGAGCAGGTGCCTGCCGCCGGCGTGGTTGGTCTGGTTGATGCCGAAGGGCGCACGCGATGAAGTGGTTGCTCTTGAGCAGGTAGTGGCGCAGGTCGAAGGTTCAGTGCCGCTGCGCGGTAAGCCTGTGTTGGTGCTGTCTCGTCCACGCGGAGACGCAAGAAAGGCCTCGTTCGACGCCCTTTGGACCCAGGCTCAGGGCGACCTAGCCGCGCGGTATCCGGGTTCGCGGCATCTCGCCGCGGTGGCTGGCGGCCACTACATTCATCGGGATCAGCGCGATTGGTTTCTGTTTTCGGTCCGGGCGTTCCTGACCGCGGTGCGCTGACTCATTTTTTCCGCATACCGACATTGCACTCGAGTTCGGAGCTCGACCCGGTTACGTGGATCGGCGGGGCGAATCTGCCCGTGAGCTGCTACGGTGCGAGCACAATGCAAAGTAGTGCGGGAATGATGGCTGGAATGCGAGCGAGCGCCAAAGCTCGTCACCAAGAGATGGGCACTTGTGAGACATCACGACGGTCGCACATAAGTTCGATTCTTCTGGATCGTTGCGGATCATCACTGGACCGTTGTGCGTCCCCACCGAACAATCATAGTAGTTCGCGCCGACCGCTCCTGTGACTAACGTCACAGCGAG
>DATMEE010000093.1:0-4959 GCA_035557035.1 Phycisphaerae bacterium | reverse complement strand
CGCTTCTTCTTCATCGAGAATCTCCTTGCCCTTCCGGGCCGTAGAGACTCTCATAACAGATGGATCAGTTTTCGGGGAGCAGGCCACGGTGGGAAAAAAGTTCTTCCGGCGCGGGGAGGGTTTACCGCAAATAATCCACTTTTTGTCACAAAAAGTGGACTTTTTGCCGCGAACATGTACAGATTCGTGGCGGACTTAAACGTTTTCGGGCCGGATGGGGGCGGGTTTGCGGGGAAAAACGAGACGGATTTTTTGCGAACCCGTACACGTTTCTGTGAATTCCGAACGGATTCGGGGCGAGGGGATGGCATTATGCGCCGGTGCGGCCATGTCGGGTGGGGGCTCGGCCCGACGCCATTTCCCCTCATTTCTTCTTGAATCCGGCGGCGGCGTGAAAGATTTGTGGCCGGCGTGAAAAGACAGGGTGTGGGAGTTGTAGGGTGGGTCAGCCTTGTCGACCCACCTCATCGCGCAGGCATCGTTCCGCGCATGGGTGGGTCAAAAGGCCGACCCACCCCACGAACTGACTCAGAATGTACACCCAGTAATGGAGATTTGTGCCATGAAAAATCGAGGGGATTGCGGTTTGATGGTGATCGCTATGGTTGCGGGTTTGGCCGGTGCGGCATCAGTTGCGCCGGCACAGACGCTGACCGGGCGGTACTCGCAGGTCAACTATAGTTACGTCTTTGGCGCCGGGGGAGATTCGCACAGCGGCGGCGAAAACCTGGAGGAATTCGAGCTGCTGGCGACGGACAACTTGGCCACCGATTTCGAGGACTACACCGAGGGCGTTTTGCCTGGCGATCCGGAAACGCCGTACACCGCCGGCGTGGAATGCGAGATTTCTCAGGAATATGAAATCATGGGGGCGCTGGACGCGTTTCAGAGCATCTCGGCGAGCGCCTCGTCCGAGGTGACAGCGGCCGAGTCGGGCGCCGGGGTGGCGTCGATGGATTCGTCGAATGGGGGGAACCTGATCCAGTTCAATTTCACCGTGGACCAGACGCTCGAATATCGCTTCAGCGGCTCGGTGTCTTCGACGCAACCCGGCTTCTTCACGAGCGTGGCGATCCAGCGGTTTGACGGAATCACCTGGCAGTGGTGGTTCAACACCGGGCTGACGCCGAACCCGACGGGGCCGTTCGACATCGGCGGCGATCTGAATCCCGGGGACTACCGGCTCATCGCGCAGATCGCGAACGATTCCTTCGGCAACGAGCACAACGCCGGGAGCTATTTCTATACGTTGAGCCTGACGCGCGAGGGCGACATGAACTGCGACGGCCGCGTCGATGGCGAAGACGTGCAGGGGTTTGTCTGGGCGATTGTGGATCCGGGTCAATACGACGCGGTTTACGAGGAATGCAATCCGTTGAACGGGGATATGAATGACGATCAGTTCGTCACGTTTGAGGACACCGAAGACTTTGTGAACGTGCTATTGAATTGAATGGCAGTCTTTCAATCTCTGGGTCACTCGTCGGCCCTGCCGGGACATATCAAGACAGCTTTCCAGAGGCTGAAGCCTCTGGCAACCATCGCTTGCCCTCCGGGCAGCAAGATTGGCGGGAAGGGATTTTCGCACCAGCTATCGTTGACGGGGGCGCGGGGGGTTTGGACAATCCGACGCCATGAAATACTTCATGCGGGCGGGTTGGGCGGCGATACCGGTTGCGTTTCTGATTCACTTCTGGATCGGGCACGGGGAATCGTGGGAGCCGCTGGTCACGTTTCTGCTGGCCGGGTTTGGTGTCCTGCCGCTGGCACACATGATGGGCGAGTCGACCGAGCACCTCGCGTCGCGGACCGGGCCGACGTGGGGCGGCCTGCTGAACGCAACGTTCGGCAACGCGGCCGAGCTGATCATCGCGATCATCGCGATGACCAAGGGGCTGAACGAGGTGGTCAAGGCGAGCCTGACCGGGTCGATCATCGGCAACCTGCTGCTGGTTGGCGGGCTGGCGATGGTGGTGGGCGGGTGGAAGCGGGTGAAGCAGACGTTCAGCGCCGGGGCGGCCGAGGCGAACGGCGGGCTGCTGGCCGTAGGCGTGGCGGCGATGCTGATGCCGGCCATCTTTCATTTCACGGCGCAGTCGGCGGGCGATCCACATTTGATCGCTCACGAGCACAGCATATCGATCGGAGCAAGTGCCGTACTGCTGGCGGTCTATGCGCTGGGGTTGCTGTTCACGCTGAAGACGCACAAGCATATTTTTTCGGCGCCGCCGCAGGAAGAGCAGCCGGCCGCCGTGCGCGTGCAGCACGAGGCGCATCCCGTTTGGTCGGTGAAACGGAGCGTGACGATTCTGCTGCTGGCGGCGGCGGGGGTGGGGATCGTGGCGGAGCTGCTGGTCGGCTCGGCCGAGGCGGTGGCGACGGAGCTGGGGTGGAACCACGTGTTTGTGGGGGTGATCGTGCTGGCGATCATCGGCAACGCGGCGGAGCACTCGACGGCCATCGTAATGGCACGGCGCAACGACATGGACACGGCCATGACGATCACCTACCAGAGCAGCCTGCAGATCGCGCTGTTCGTAACGCCGGCGCTGGTCCTGCTGAGCGCGGCGTTCTATGCCACGGGCTTAAGTCCGCGTGAGGCGGGGATGCTAAACATGGTGTTCACGCCGATGGAAGTGACGTCAGTGATTTTGTGCGTGGCGATCGTGGTGATCCTGGGAGTGAATGGAGAGACGAACTGGTTTGAGGGTGTGTTGTTGCTGGCGCTGTACGTGATTCTGGGGGTGGGGTTTTATTTTCTGCCGGGAGAAAACGCCGAAACGCCCCGCCACGGCGGGCAGGTTCAAGGTCAAAACGCCGAAACCGCAGCGGTCGCCATACTGGCCTGGATGTGATTGACTGTTTTGCCTCCATCGCCCGGCGAACCGCACCTGGACAATTGAAACTGTCGGCCGGGGAGCAATTCTCTGCTCACCGATGGATTGCATTTCGCGATGCGCGGCGGGTAACATAGTCCCTGCAAGAACCCCGCGACGCCGCGCTGAGGCCGGCGCCGGTAATTCGCGGCACGATTCGGGATTCTCCTAATAACGGAAGGAGCCGGAAAAGACGGGGACATTCACCCATCAGCGAGAAGCCGATACTCGCGAATGGTTCGGAATGTCGGATTACGGACCTTGAGGACATTGAATATGTCGAAGGAATGGGCGATTAAAATAATACTGGTGCTGGCCGGGTATACTGGTCTGTCCGACCTTCTTCATGGACAGCATCAGAATCTCGAGGGGGCCTCGGTCGGTTCGAGTACGACCGGAGATGAGGCGCAGTCAGGCCAATTGGGGCCTGCGCCGCGGATCGGCGGCAGCAGTCCTGGCCCGGCGCCGGAGCCAGGAGAACCGCGTTCGCCATCTGATCGGGCATGGGGAATTGAAGAGGTCGCCACCGCCAGTCCGTTAGTGAATTTCGCATTGAACGCGCCGGGCACATTCAACACAGTGGGCAATTCCAACCTGATCCAATTCACAAACGCCTACGACTTTGCCGGCAACGATTTTTCCCGCATTTACGTGCTTACTTTCTCGAACGACAGATTCTACCGAATCGATACGGGCACGGGGACGGCAACCCAGATAAGCACAGCGACACCGCAGAGCGGCGATTGGCTGTCGATGTCGTGGAATCCGATCAACGCAACGATGTACGCGATTGCCGGCGGCGTATCACAAACCCACCTTTATACGATTACGCTCGACACGGGTGTGCCAACTTTGATTGCTGCGCTCAGCCCCATCAGCGACAACATTGGATTGGCGATCAGCAGCAGCGGTGATGCGTTCGGGTACGGCGTACAGACAGACACATTTTATTCCATCGATCTGGCGACGGGAACGACAACCAGCATCGGCCCGATCGGCTTTGATGCCAGCTTTGGCCAGGGCATGGACTTCGACGACTCCACGGGCGAATTGTACATGGCCGCGGTCTCTTCCATCCCGCTCGTTTCCGATCTACGTTTGGTGAATATCTCCACCGGAGCGACGACAGTGGTCGGAAATTTCCCAGCGAACACACATTTGGGATCCCTTACGATCGAGGCAGAGGTCCCAAAATCAATCACCTACCAGGGCCGGCTCCTCCAAAACGGCGAGGCAGTCGAAGGGCCGGCGGATTTTATTTTTACTTTGTACGAGGTCGAGGCGGGCGGTTCGGCGGTGGGCAATCCGTGGCCTGCGGATGCACTGGTTGTCTCCGAAGGACTGTTTACCGCAGCACCATCGTTTCCGGGTGTGAATTTCGGGCAGGAACTCTGGTTGGAGATTCAGGTCGCCTATCCGGTGGGAGGAACGTATGTCGCGCTGGCGCCGCGCCAGTTGCTGACACCTGCCCCGAGGGCGCACTTCGCAGATATGTGCGGCGATCTGGTAGAGGGAAGCATGGTATCGTGGACCAGTTTGACCGGGGTGCCGGCCGGGTTTGCTGACGGTGTGGATGACGTGGGGCCGGGCGACGGTCATTCGCTGGACGCGTCGGACGGGAGCCCAGCGGACGCGGTGTTCGTCGATGCGGCAGGGAACATTGGGGTCTGGACCACGACGCCGGCGCAGAAGCTCGACATGCGGTTGGGAAGCCTCGGTCTGGACAACGAATTCGCGGTGCGATGGCGAGACAGTCTCAACGCCAACTTTGTATCGAGCATCCATGGGACGAAGGACTCGCTCGTGCTCTCCACTGCATCCACTGAGCGCATGCGGATCAGCCCGACAGGCCAGGTCGGCATCGGCACGAATTCCTCGGCGAAGCTAGGGGTATACGACGGCGGCGAAAGTGCGATCCAGACGGATTTCATGCAGGGATTGACCAGCGCGGGGTTGAACATCATCACCGATTACACGGCGTCGACTTACACGCCGGGCATTTTCTGGTCGACGCAGAACAACAGTTCCACGAGGCCGAAAGCGGGGATTTACTCATTTCTTTCCGGAGCCGGCTCAAAACTGT
>DATMEE010000092.1:0-4050 GCA_035557035.1 Phycisphaerae bacterium | reverse complement strand
GTGGCCATACCGGCGATGAGCAGCGTCAGAACGGCGAACACCGGGCCGGGGAACGTGTCCCAGTATCCCGTGCGTGTAAGGTGCATCGTGAATTCAGGCGCGGGGTGGCCATTGATGGTATTCCAGATTCGCGCCCCGAGCGGGACGAAGAACATCCAGCCGGCCGCGAAGATCAAAGTCGTGACGATAAAGAGGAATCGCGTGCGGAACGCCTTCGGCCGAAGGTGCAATTTCTTTAGCACCCACAGCGTCAGGTCCTGGTACGCAACGAGATGACAGCCCCAACCGCAAACCCAGCGGCCCAGAATCAGCGTGGATAAAATCGCCAGACCGAAGAAGATGAACCCCATGTTGATCTGGCCTTCGCGGATCGTCTCCATCGATTCGGAAGGCTCGATGGGCGTAAGCGTGCGGCCGGCCCAGAGCCAGTGGATGACATGGGCGATCATCACGACGTGTACGCCGGCCAGCACGTAGAACCGCCACATGCCGGCGCGGGAATGCTTCATGCCGGTTTGCGCATCGATGATGGGCAGGCTGATGGCGCGGCCCGATTTTTGGGGCGGGCGCGGTGCACAGGCTTGTTTTTTGGAAAGTACGTCGGTTTTCATTATTCGCCGGGGCATCATAATGATAGGAGCGCGCAAGCGATTTGAATACCGCGGTGCACGCCCGTTTAGCCGAGTCCCGAGAGACGCGGAGGGGCGCGAAATCAACCAAAAGGATGAGAATGGCCCCATTCGGCGGCAGAATGTTCACCCTTCGATCACTTGCCGGCATGGTCTTGCTTGCTACTTTCATCGCCTCCTGCGGGCCACGGAAGCCGACCGGCGGCCAGATGCCGGCTCAATGGGCGGCCGGGGCATCTGATGCTGTTGGCTTAAAAGACCCCGTTCAAACCGAAAACGCTGTCTATCGGGCCGATCAATCGAAGGTCGTCCTTCGCGGCGCAGTCAACGACGTCGTGGCCTTCGAGTATGTTCTCGCTGCCGGCAACGCGACATACGGCGGGCTGCAAGTCACGGCGACGGGGCTGACCGGGAGCAACGGTGCGATCCCCCGCGAGGCCGCGCGCATCTATCGGCATTGGCCTGTTACGGTTGACCGGTTTCCGAACTGGTATTTGCGATCGATTGGCCTGCGCGAGCCGCGAGCCATTCCGGACGCGCTGGTTCCGATTGACGCGCCGCGCCAGGGCCAGCCATTCAATCTGCCCGCGGGCGAGAACCTTGTGCTGTGGGTGGAGATTCGAATTCCGCCGGAGACGAACGTCGGGAAGTATGCCGGCTCGCTCGAAGTCACCAATCCGGCCGGCGGTTCGATTCGGACGCTGATCGAACTCGAAGTATTGGACTTCTTTCTCGATCCCGCACAGGGGCTCCCGGTCGTGGCCAACGTGCAGGTCAAGCCGCTGATTGCCGCTCACACCGAGGTCGACCCGGAGAATATGCGTCTGGTCACGACCGACCCCGAGGCGCGGCGTGTCATTACGGAGACATTTCGCCTCCTTCACGAGCACGGCCTTGCTCCCATGACGGATGATATCTATCCCCGGTTTTCGCAGGACCTGGACGGCAGCATTCTCTTTGATTGGACCGACTACGACGCGCTGTGCGGCCCGCTCATCGACGGGTCGGCATACGGCGATGGCCGGTACGCCGCGGCGTGGCCGCTTCCGGTTGATCTCGATCAACCAGATCCGGGCCAGCACGGCGGCATCGATTCGACGACCTATTCCGCCATTCTGAGTGAATATCTGTCGCTGGTCGCGGCTCATTTTAGGGACAAGGCCTGGCTCGATCGCGCCTACGTCCAATTTGAGATGCCCACGGACGTCGCGGCGACGACGGAGGATTTTGAGCGCGTTCGCCGGCTGGCCACGCTGACGCATTTCGTCGAGCCGGGGCTTTCATTCGCGTCGCGGCTGATTCCACAGTCAATGGTTCCGTTCGGCTGGTTCGAGCACGTTCACGAAGATTTGACTTCACTCGTCGACGTCTGGGCAACGCCCGCCCGCTTTCAGCATCCCGCGACGCTCACGCGGTTGCAAACCTTCGGAAAGCGAACCTGGCTGGCGCCCGATCGACCGCCTTATAGCGGCTCGCTGACGGTCGAGGCGCCGCCGATTCACGCGCGGAGCTTGGCGTGGCAGGCATTTCTTCAGGGACACGAGGCGATCTTTCTGAGTGAGGTGTCCAACTGGCCCGAGGGGTTTTTTGACAAGCCGATCCGCAGCCGGCGTCAACCTTCCGACACCTGGCTCGTGTATCCGGGCAAGCTCTTCGGCCTCGATACGCCGGTGCCGTCGGTGCGCCTGAAGCAGCTTCAGCTCGGACTGCAGGACTATCACCGGCTGAACATGCTCCGGCTCAACGGCCGCGAAGAAACCGCGCGGCTCATTGCCGGCTCGCTGATCAAGGCGTCGGGCACCGATGCCTATGGCAACAACTATCAGGACGGCCTGCTGGGGCGACGCATCGAAAATCCGGCGACCTGGGAACTGGCCCGGCGGATTCTGGATGATGAAGTGCGCTCGGCCTTGCAGCCGCCGTCGACCACCCAGCCCGGCGGCGCGCCGCGGCAGGATTGGATTCAGTTTCTCTCGCAGACGCGGACCATCGAAAGCTGGATCGAATCCGCGCGGCTGCGCTTCGACGATCGGCCGGACCGCGAAGGGTGGCTGCTGGCGATCGACGTCAACGTGCGGAGCGAGATGCGCACGCCGATCGAGGGCGAGCTGCGCTTCGGCGAGCTGCCTTACGGGCTGCGAAATATCAGCGACGAGATTCGCGTCGGGCCGCTCAATGAATGGAACGTGGCGCGGCGGCAACTGGTGGCGCGGAGCGAGGCCGTGCCGGTGGCGAATCTGGATGGCCATTTCGTGCAGCCGGTGGTGTTTAACGCCGGGGCTTCCGGACTGGTGGACGTGCCCGCGACCGTGTCGATCGTGCAGGTGCCGCCGGCGCCGCATCCGATCACGATCGATGGAAAGCTGGATGACTGGCCGCCGAGCGCCTTCAACGCGGCCGGCGATTTTCGGCTGCTGACCAATCGCGCGGGAATGGGCCGGGAGCGGCCGCGGGCGGAGTCGCAGACGATTGCCTATTTTCTGGAATCGCGGGGGATGCTCTACGTGGGTGTCCATGCGGGGACACCGAAGCGAGGCGGGAATCGCGCATCGTCATCCGATGCGGGTGGGGATGAAGCGCCGGGCGATGCGCGGGGGACGTTTCAGAATTTCGTAGAATATGAGGACCTCGTGCCCGTGGGCGAAGACCTCGTCGAGATCGTGCTCGATCCGTCGAACAAGGCGACGCAGTCGGGCGACCTGTTTCACATCGTGATCAAGTCGTCGGGCAATCCGCGCTTCGAGCGCGGCATCGGTACTGAGCCGCCCATCGGCGAGGTGCAGCCCTGGCCCGGCCCGCTGCCCGATTGCTCGGTGGCCGCGACGGACTACGGCTGGTCGGCCGAAATCGCCATTCCGATTGCGTCGCTGGGCGCGGACGCCGAAGCGCATCCGGTCTGGGGCATGAACCTGGCACGTCTGGAACCGGTTCGCGGCGAATACTCCGACTGGGCTCGCGTGCCGCGCTACTGCTATGACCCGAACGCGATGGGAAACCTGGTGTGGCCGGAGTGAGTGTTTTCGAGTTCCTGGTGGTTGGCTCCTGGTTTGTAGGTTGGTGGTTTTCTTCATTTTTTTTTCTCCGCCGGAGAGGGAATCTCCTTTGTTGCCAAATTTCAACCGTCCAAAAAATGCTCGGGAGTTGAAATTGCCTGTATTTGCCTGAAATGGTTTTGGGAGTTTTGTCCTTTTTTCGCACCGCGCCGGATCGCGCGGTTATGAACAGGTTTGCTCCGCGCTTCAGTCCCCTAAACTAGGGGAAAAATGGGGAGAAGCGGCGGGCTGTAAGTGCGCGGGCGGGACGTTGGCCCAAGAGTACGCGCGTGGGGCCCACCGCAACAACGAAGAAGTCCCCGTTTTTGATAGGCGAACATGACATAATCGTAGCCGGCAACGAACTTTGTTGTGGTGGCCAGACTTGG
>DATMEE010000091.1:0-3590 GCA_035557035.1 Phycisphaerae bacterium | reverse complement strand
CGCCGCGCATAGTCGAATTCATCATTTGCCGCCCAGGCAATCGCCAGGCCCAAATGCGCCATCGGCTCATTTCGGCCGCGCAGGGCCTCCTGAAACTCGCGCCGGGCCGAGGCGAACCGCCGCACCTTCAGATAGGCGTTCCCCAGCCCCAACCGGATGCCCGCCGACTTCGGCTGCAAGTCGCGGGCCTTTTCGAGATAGCCGATTGCCTCTTGGTCCTGGCCGCTGCGCACCAGCGCCACGCCGATGTTCTGCAAACAGGCGATCCAGCTCCGGTTGCTCGCGAGGGCCTTGCGCAACGGGGCGATGGCGTCTGCCGCGCGGCTGTCATCGCTCAAGAGGAGTATGGTTCCCAGATAAAACTGAATCGACGGATCATCGGGGGCCCGCTTCGCCGCGGCCTGCGCCCTCACCAGGGCCAAGTCGAACTCGTTTTCCTCGATGAGCGACTCCACCAGTCCGACGTGACCGCGCACCCAGGCAGGGTACAGGCTCACCGTGCGCTCATACAGGGTGCGGCTCGACTGCCAGTCCAGTGTCAATGCGTGGGCATGGACCGTGAAAACGCACGCGATCGTTCCGAGCGTGATGGCCGTCCAGCGACCCCATAGATGGCGTAGCAAATCTTTTCTCGTGGAAATCCACGCGGCAAACGCAGCGATGGGAATCAGCAGTGCCGCGTAAAGATACTGGTCGCTTGGCAGCGTATCGATATAAGGAATCTCAAGTACGGCTGGCAGAATCAGCAAACCCGCTCCCGAGAGAGCGGCGAAAACCGGGCGATTTCTTCGAAAACAAACGATCACCAGCGCGATGCCAGTCATCATGAGGGCCGCGTCGAAAAGCAGGCCCAGCGCAAGGCCCGCCACCGTAACGGTCGCCGGTTGAAACGGGGAAATTCCCGCAGGAATGAGCAGTCGCGCGATGAGCGATGCAAAACCATGGGCCACGGATTCGACGCCGCCGCCGTCTAGTGGACGGGCCACGGCAGCCGCGCCGCGCGCGTGCCATTGAATCACGGCTGCCGCTGCCATAACCGCGAACATCGGGATTTTTTCGATCAATGGACGAACGCCGGCGCGGCGGAATGGCCAGACGTCCAGCACGAGCATCACCACAGGCAACGCAATGAACTGGGGCCGGCAGAGCACCGACGCCGCGAAGCCGAGCGTCGAGAACACGATCCAGGTCTTTCTCCAGCGCGCCTCACGCGATTGCACGTATGAGAGCAACGAAAGCAGACTGAAAAACGTCCCCAGCAGCGTCATCCGCTGCGCGATCGACGCCACGGATTCCACCTGAACCGGGTGACATGCGAACACGACCGCCAGCAACGCGGGCCACAACAGGCTATGCGAGAGCCTTCGCACGAGTAAGAACACGAGCCCGACATTCGCGACGTGCAACAGGATGTTCGTCAAATGAAATTGAAACGCTCGCGACAGCCAGCCCAGCGAGCCGGTCGCATCGACGCGCGACGAGGTAACGCGCGTCAGCCAGGCATCGATCCGAAGCGACACGGCCGTGAGAGGCTGATAGTAGCCGCCCGTTCCTTCCGGTTTGAAAACCCGGTCGAAATAGAACATCCGGCCGAGCTCTTCCCAGGACCAATCGGGGTTCCAAATGCGCGGCGGCAGATAGTGCGCATCGTTCGCGTCCGCAAAGCCGGCAGTCAACAATGGGCTGTAGACCAATCCGAAGAAGAGCATCACGGCGATGCACAACAGCGTCGCGGACATGGCCGACGAGGGTTTGTACTGAAAACTGCGCATCGCCATTTCGTGAAATCACTCGTCAGCGGCCCGTGTGAATTGTATGCGCCGCTTAGGGTCCCTACAATTCGGCCCCATGCGCATCCTGCTGACCAACGACGACGGCATCTACGCGCCCGGCATCCTGGCGATGCACGGCGTGCTTACCGACATGGGACCCGTGGACGTCGTCGCCCCCGAAACCGTGCAATCCGGCGGCTCGCACGCCATCACGATCCGCCATCCGGTTCTCTGGCGGTCCATTCAGGTCGGCGACAAGTTCACGGGCACGAGCGTCGAGGGCACGCCCGGCGACTGCGTGAAGCTCGCGATCAATGCGTTGCTTGGGCAGCGGCCTGATCTCGTCGTATCCGGCATCAATGCAGGCTTGAACACGGGCATTCACGTGCTTTATTCTGGTACGGTGGCCGCGGCGATTGAAGCCGCGATTCTCGGCTGCCCGGCCATTGCGGTGTCGTTCGAGCTTTACAAGGACATGGAGTTCGACATCGCCGCCGGGATCGCACGATCGGTGATCGACCGCATCGGCCAGGAAGGGTTCGTGCCGGGCACGGTCTACAACATCAATATCCCCGAACTCAAGCCAGGATTGCCGCGGGGCGTCCGGGTCGCCCCGCAGTCCATCCTGCCGATGGACGAACGCATCGAGCGGCGCAGCGACCCCTACGGCCGCGAGTACTACTGGCTCACCGGCGACTTCAAGAACATCGGCGGGGAGTCGGACACCGATCGCTACATGATTCAGGAAGGCTACGTCTGCGTCACGCCGCTGCGCTTCGACCTGACCGAACGCACGCTGATGAAGAAGATGGAAAAGTGGGAGTGGCCCGACGTGGCGACGAAGCTATGAACGAGCTGGGTGCCATGTCGAAGATCCGCGAGAGCGGGCCGACGGCCTCTGCATCGGCACGAGGATCAGTTCACCGCCCGGCCGCTCCGCGCAGCATCCGCAGCGATGTGATCGGCTGCATGTCGATTGACACCGGTTGCACGCTGATCATCCGCCATGTGTCATCCTCGCGTCGCCACTCGATGGTCCACACGCCATAATGCATTTGCCCGGCCTCCTTGCGAATCCTTATCGTCGCGCTGGCCGCCAGCGTCATCGTCGCCCGATCGCCCTCGACCGTGACATCGCGCCGGGCGAACCGCGGGTCGCGCACGTCGATCAGATCGAACCAATCGCGCAGACTCCCCACGAATCCGTCGAAATCCAAGTCTTCGCTCTGATATGCCGGACTGACGTAGGTTGCCGCCAACGAGGCATCCTCATTCACGATGGCCGCGACGAATTCTTCCATGCGTTGCTGGACCTGCTCGCGTTGGGTGACCACGAGCATCTGAGCGAGAAACATCAGGATAATGAGTCCAAGCACGCCGGGGATCGACCACCGGCGCAAGGCGGCGGACTCAATGCTGCGGCGCCAGAACAACACAATCCCGAAAAGCAGAAATGAAAAGATTGCAAGCCGAACGGGGTTCTCAAAGAAGAGTTGCGAGAGAAAACTCATGGACTTTTGCAACCACTCAACGGCATCGCCCTCGCAGGATCAACGCAAGAGTGAGTAACATTAGCGTGGCCGGCTCGGGAACAGGAGTCAGCAGGAAGCCCTGTGGCATGACGTTCCAGTCCGTTCCGTCGACCGACTGCCAGCCCCAGCCCACGATTTGCCCGGCGTCATTGATCGACCGCGCTTCCGCCAGCGTCCAGCCGGGGACGGGCTCGATCAGCGTATTCAGGTCGATGGCGATGTCGTTTTCAAACAATGCTGCGCGCCATGAATAGTTGCTGTCCGCGGTTGACGACACCCATCCCAC
>DATMEE010000090.1:0-3851 GCA_035557035.1 Phycisphaerae bacterium | reverse complement strand
GATCGATCGGAATTTCCAACGTATAAATATTCAAATAATTGTTTGGGTCCCATGAGTATTGCTGCCAGTAGGCGCCTGCGTCGTTGAAGGCCTGAGCATCGACAATGTAGTCGATGCCGGTGGTGGGCAGGCCCGCCGGCGTGGTGTTGGCGAGGAAAAACTCGAGCTGCGCGTCATTGCCGCTCGCGCCGGGCGATCCGGGAATCGCGAGAAAATCCTCATTCAAGATATCGATCTGGCCCTGCACGTTGGCGGGCGTCATATAGCCCTGGGCGGACGTTCCCGGCGCATCCTGAATTACGTGTACGACCACGGGCACGAGGTACTTCACCGTGGCCGGGGCGTATTCAGCGGCGGGATCGGTGAATGTCATGCTGCAATCGGAGGGGTCTCGCGGGCCTGCGCCGTCCTGAGCAGGCACGGTGCCACAGCTTCGCGGAATCTGTTGAAAGACCTCGGAAGCGCGGAACGAACTCCAGTCCGGGAAAACCTGATCGCCGACCTGATATCGTCCTCCGGACAATTGGATGACGGCAAATGGAGGGGAGGGCGCCTCCGATCCGGGTCCCGGCGCGGCGAGAACGGGCTTGAGTGCGAGTGTCGCGAAAACAGCGAGCAAGCCCACAAGGATACCGCTCTTGCGGCTTGGAATTGATTTACGCTGCACCGGAAACACCTCCTGCCACCGTTCCTGAAGCGGAACCTGAATAAACGACAGTTAATACAGGGCGAAAGGAATCCTGCCAGCTTGACGGCATCCAGCCCCGAAATAGCGTGCGGCACCTACTTTATCGAATGCGACGGGAAGAGTCAACAGAATTCAGCCGCAATCGCGAGACGGCGACGAGGGCGTGGTGCGGCAAATGGGCTAAATCAGAGCCTTAAATCCGTCGTTTAGAAAGGAAGGCGACCCGGCTCCGCCAGATTCAGCGGCCCTTCATCCAGCCTTTACCGCGTTCTCAATGAGGGGCTTGAGCGTCGTGGCGGTGTCAGCCTTATAGCCGCGCTGCTTGTGAATGATCTTTCCATCGGGCCCGACCACATAGAGGGCGGGAAAACCCTGGACTTCATACTGCGGCGAGGCGGCATCGCCCCCGTAAAGCTGCGGAAACGTGAAATTCATCTGCTTGAGCAGGTCGCGGGATTTGGTCTGGCCGGGCGTCGCGTCGCGGCAATTGACGCCATAAATCGCGACCTTGCCATTGGACTTGAAATCGTCGTGCAGTTTCTGGAGGTCCGGCATCTGCTTTTTGCACCAGCCGCAGCCGGGCGACCAGAACATGAGAACCACGGCCTTGTTCTTCAGGCTCGCCAGCGACACCGATTTGCCGGTGTCGTCGGCAAGGGTGAACGCGGGGGCGACGCTGCCCACCTCCGGGCGCGGCGGCGCGATGCGCTCGCGCGGAGAGACGAAGCCACCGGCTTTGGCGGTCTGAATCTGATCGAGTCGGGCGATGCCATCGATGCGATAGATGAATTCATCGGTGAGCTTGCTGAGGGCGGCTGTGGGGTCCTTGGCCTGCGCGGCTGCGGTCTTGGCTCCCTTCGTGCCTCGCGAGCCGCTGGAGGACGCTTCCGCGGCGCGCTGGGTCTGTGCGCGTTTCGTGCAATTTGCATAAACCGCATCGGCGGCGGCGGTTTGCTCGGGCGTGAATGCGTAGTGTTTCTTTGCGGCATCGAGATAGGACTGCCACTGTGCCTCGACGGGTTTTGAGGCGTCGAGCTTGAAGGCCTTGCTCGAATTCGCGGCGGCGACGGGTTCAGTCTTCTGCGGCGGCGACGTCTTCGAAGCCGGCGTGACGTTGGATGCCGGTCTAACGTCCGGCCCCGGCGTGACGGCGGTCCGTCGCGAGTTGGAGTCGCTGATCTTTTTTTCGCTCTTTCCGCCGCAACCGATGACCAGGGTTATTACGATCGGCATTGCGACCAGGGATATCCGATTGGGAATTGACAGCTTCGACGGGAAACGAACCATGAGAATTACCTCGAAATCCGAGCCTTTGAACGGGCATCCGTGCGATGGAACGCGGCTAATTCTACGGGATATGAGCGGCCACGTCGACCGCCAAGCAGCAAGCCGGACGACAGGCTTTCCGCCGCTGATGTTACGTCTCGGGTTGGCCGAGTTTTACCAGGAAGGCGGAGACTTGGTGAGTGGTGAAGTCCTGGGCGATCTGGACGCGATCTATCACGGTCTTGGCGTCCCAGGCGGCGGGGACGCCCCAGCGGGCGTCGACCTCGATGAAGAGCTGGCGGACGTCCTCGATGAGTGTCTCGATCTTGACAGTCGCCTGCCAGTTCGGCTGGCCTTCGCCGGGGAGCGGGGGCAGGAGCATGGACAGGCCGACGCCGTGAATGGGGCGGCCAAGGGGGACGAGGCGGTCGTCGAGCTTGAGGCATTTTCCCGCGAGGAAGAGCCGGGCGTCGTCCGGGTCGGACTGGGCGGTCATGCGAATGACCGCGCCGGTGCCGACCATGACTTTGGGATCGAAGACGTCGCCTACGACGTCCATGGCCATGCGCAGATTGTCGAAGAAGACGTCGGGCGCTGACGTGGGGAAGGCATCCTCGAAGTTGAAGCCGTCGCGCTGGACGGAGAACTTCAGGCTGCTGCGGCGGTCGCCGTCGGACTGCGGCGACAAAAGCCGCCAGACGTTTTGCGAGAATTCCTGGCGCTGCCAGTCGAACCCCTCGTTGGCGCGCCGCTGGAAGGTCTGCTTCTGGCGCTTGTCCATGGCGGCGGGCGGGGCGAAGCGGACGCCGACGTGGATGCCGCGGGTTTTGAGAGTCTGGGGCCGCATGGACTTCTCCGAGGAAAACTGCTCGTTCGCGAATTGCGACGCGACGGCCTCAGCCGCCCGGTGCAGTCGTGGTGGCATCCGGCGTCGTTGGGCCGGCGGGCCTGGGTTCCACTTTTTCGGGCTGCGCGGGAGCTGGCGTCGGCGCGGGCGTCACCTGGGTCGGGGTTGCGCCGGAAGGGAGATTCGTCATTGGCTGAAGCCCGGCCGGAGGGCTGAACGGGGCCGCTTCAGGAGACGGCTCCGGCGCCGGGGGCAGCGGGAGCGGTTCAGCGAACACAATCGGTTTCGACCAATGTTCGACCTGTGCGAGGCGGTAATCGGCCTGGGCGATGAAAGGCGTGCCTTCCAGGGCCTTGTCGGCCTTGACCGCGTTGTAGTGCTCGCGGGCGGCGGCGAAGTTCCCTGCGTTTTCGTCGAGGACGGCGAGGCCGAAATGGGCGGCGCCGCGGGCGGAGGCATCGTTGTCGGAAATCGCCAGCAGGCGGGTAAAGGCGTCGCGGGCCGACTGGGTCAGATCGTCGGCGCTGGGAACCGGCTTGGCTGGATCGACCGGCACGTCGGGCGAACCGATCTCGCCGAGGGCGGTCGCGCCGATGGCGAAGAATGCGGCGCGGTTGACATCGGGGCTGATCTGCTCGTTGGCGACGGCCCGGCATCGCTCGATGAAGGAGGTGACGTCGTCCTGGGTGTCGTCGTAGACCAGCCGGGCAAGCGCGTCACTGACGGCATTGGCCCGGTGATTGGAATACCAATAGATGCCCACCACGATCAGGATCGCGGCGGCGATGATGGCGGTGAGCAGCGTCGAGTTTCGCTTGAACGACTCGCCGAGGCGGTCGAGCTGCTGGGAAAGTTCGTTGGTGCGAAGCACCTGGCGTCTGGCGGCTTTCATGTGTGGCCGGCCTCGCGGAAGAAGGCCGTCGCTCCTTTTGGTTGGCGGTCAATATCGGCGCTGGATTTCGACGCACACCTGCGTCTGCGAACCCATCCCATCGGGCACTTCCTCGATGCGCACTTCGCATTTTTCCTCGGGGCTGCGATAGTTGAGGA
>DATMEE010000089.1:0-9173 GCA_035557035.1 Phycisphaerae bacterium | reverse complement strand
GGGGGTGGAGGTGGTTCAGTTAGGCTCGCGATTTAATTACTCGTTGCCGACAGGGATCGAATTTCAACTTGCGTCAGGGAGTTTTTCAATCAATCGCTGCAAATCCATATCGATCTTCTCTATGAGATGTGAACATGCCGTCTCGGCTCGCGCCAAATCTCGTTCTCCTAATCTCGCCAAGACGTAGAACTTTATCTTCGGCTCGGTTCCGCTTGGCCGCGAGATGACTTTGGTGCCGTCGGCGAGCATGAAAATCAGCACGTCGCTGGCCGGCAGATCGAATTCCCTCCGCTCGCCGCCGTCCTCGCCGAGACGCCGGGTCATGCCGGTCATGATATCGGAGACGCTGACCACGGGAGTGCCGCCAAGCTGACGCGGCGGATCGGATCGAAGGCGTTGCATGATCGCCGCAATCTGCGCGGCGCCGGTCTTGCCCTTCAGGGTGACGTTCTTGGTGCCTTCCTGAAAGTAGCCGTATTTGCGGAACAGCGTTTCGAGCAACTCATACAGAGTCTGCCCGCGCTCGGCCGCGAAGGCCGCCGCATCCGCGATGAACGCGCAGCTCGTCACCGCGTCCTTGTCGCGCACGAACGCGTCGGGCAGGTAGCCGTAGCTCTCCTCCATGCCGAAGATGAACGTCTTCGTCGGCTGCCCGCGAGCCGCGGCCTCTTCGTACTCGCGAATCTTCGCGGCGATCCACTTGAAGCCGGTAAGCGTCTCAACCACTTCGACGCCATACGCGCGGGCGATCTCCTTGGCCAGATCGCTGCTGACGATCGTGCTGAACATGACCGCGTTCTCGGGAAGCCGCCCCGCGACGCGGAGTTGTTCGCATATGTAATAGGTAAGCAGCGCCCCGATGCGATTGCCCGTCAGCAGCGTATACGATCCATCCGCCCCGCGCACCGCGATGCCGACGCGGTCCGCATCCGGATCGGTCGCCAGCACCAGATCGGCGTTCTCCTGCTGTGCCAGGGCAATGCCCATTGCCAGCGCGGCCGGCTCCTCGGGATTGGGCGATTTCACCGTGGGAAATTCGCCGCTGGGGATGGACTGCCGCGGTTCGCGGATAACGTGCTGGAAGCCGCGCCGCTGCAGCGCGGCCGGCACGAGGTCATAGCCCGTTCCGTGCAGCGGCGTGTAAACGATCTTGAGCCGCTCGCCATGCTTGCGGGAGAGTTGCGGCGAAAGACAGGTGCGGTCGATTTCCTGGAGAAACGCGAGGTCAATGTCCTTTCCCTTGAACACGATCAATCCGCGATTCAATGCATCGCGATCAGAACACTGCTTCACACTGGAAAAACTCTGCACCCGCCGCACCTCGGCGATGATCCCCTCGTCGTGCGGCGGAACCACCTGCGCACCGTCCCGCCAGTACACCTTCAGACCGTTGTATTCCGGCGGATTGTGGCTCGCGGTGATCATCACACCGGCGGTGCAGCCCAGGTGACGCACGGCGAAGGAAAGCTCCGGCGTGGGCCGCAGGGCGTCGAACAGATACGCGCGAATGTTGTTGCCGGCCATGACACCGGCCACGCGGGCCGCGAAGGCCTCGCTCATCCGGCGGCAGTCGCAGGCGATCGCCACGCTTAATGGATCGGGCCCGTCAGCCGCGCTCAGAATGTAATTGGCAAGTCCCTGCGCCGCGGCGCCGACGGTGTGGAGGTTCATGCGGTTGCGGCCGGCGCCGAGCAGACCGCGCATGCCGCCGGTTCCGAATTCGAGATCGCGATAGAACCGGTCGGTCAGCTCTTCGTAGGCGCTCTGTTCCAGCAATTGGCGAATCTCGGCCTTGTCGGTTTCGGCGATGACCGGGTCTGAAAGCCAGGCTTCTGCGGCGGATTGGATCGCGGGATGAAGCATGACGAGAGATTCTATCGAGCATCATCAGCGTTGAAAGCAATCCGTGGAGACGTTGTTGACACACCCGTCGCCGGGGCCCTTCCGGGCCGCGGCCAAACGATCAGCGGCCTTGCCCCGAACCGGACGCCGATTAGAATAGGGCGGCACTGGGGCGATTAGCTCAGTTGGCCAGAGCGCACGGATCACACCCGTGAGGTCGCAGGTTCGAGCCCTGCATCGCCCAGTCGTCCAGGCTTTCTCCGGCCGGTAATTAACAGCAACAAGCTGGCCGCAGCTCCGATCGCGCCGACCGTCCAGAAATCTCCTCCGATGTGATTCTCGCGCGCCCAGTCGACGCTGAGTCCCACCAGCGGAGCGAGCAGCATGGTCGACACGCGCCGGGCCTGGCTCTCGATGGAAAGCAGCGTCGCGCCCCGGGCCGCTGTGCCGTGGGCGTCGAAGCGGCTGATGAGCACGGGCCGCCACAGGTTCTGCAGCGCGTGAATGGCGACGAAACCGGCCACGACAATCATTGTCCCATCATAAAACGCGCCGGCGCCGGTCATGAGGTAGAGCGTCGTCAGCGCGACTTGCAAATAGGCCGCGGCGCGCTCTTCCCCGCCGACTGCGTCACTCAATCGGTGCGACAGGCGGCTCGAAGCGCCGGAAAGCAGAAAGAGAACGAAGTAGAGCGGGCCGATCAGCAAGGCCGCCTGTTGAGCATCGTTAAGGTTCCGTGTCACAGCGACGGCAGCCAGCGACATGATCGCCGCCGTTCGCAGGACCGGCTGCAAGTAGTCCTTCACCGCGTGAAAGACGCCCTCGACGGCCATAGACTCCGCCATCAAACGCCGAAGCCCCGGCTTGCGAAACGCGTCCGTCAGTGTTTCCCAGAGATGGCGCACGACCAGGCCGGACGATGCCGGAGTTTCGACATCACGATCGAGTGCCCGCGGATAGCCCAAAAAATTCAGGATGCCAAGAGCATAGGGAATCGTCGCAACGTAGAAGAGCATCTCGAACCGGCCGGTAACGAGCACGATCGCCGCCGCGACGAGGGTCGCGAACGCCGAGCCGAACTGGCTCCACGAACGCGTGTAGCCATAGACACGCGTGCGCTCGCCGATCCGGTTCTCCATCCGCAGCCAGGTGAAGATCATCGCCTTGTGGGTGCCGGTGCGAAATGCCTCGCCCACGCCAAAAAGGAACATCGCCGTGAATAGAAACGGAAGCGACACGGCAGCGCCAAGCAGCACGAAGCTCGCGATGTAAGCCGCGAACGACAGAATCATCGACCGCCTCCGGCCCCAGATGTCGGCGATCGCGCCGGTCGGAATCTCCAGCGCGTTGACCACCAGCTCCATAAACCCGATCAGGAGGCCAATCTGAAAAAAACTCAGTCCCTTTTCGCGCAGCGCGAGCATGAGAAAAGGTTCGAAGTAAACCTGGTTCTTGAGAAAGCCGTACAGGCTGAAACGAAAGAGCATGGGTGAGTGCCACCCCAAATTGAGATAAGAAGCTGAGTGTCGACTCTACCTTTCACGCGGCGACCGTGTTCAATCGCCGGGCTCCGACTATGATAGCGGCAATGTTCCGCACGTCGGATGCCGCTGACTCTCTCTATTCCTCAAGCCAATCGTGCGGTTCGATGCGCGCGCAAGACACCGCGCGCCGCACGATTCAACCTGCGGTGTGGGTGGTCCTCAGCGCTCTCATTCTGTTCCCTGTCCCGGCCATCCACGCTCAGCCGACGACGCAGCCCACGACCCAGCCGACTACCGCCCCCACGCAACCTGCCACACCGGCGACACAGCCGGCCGAAACGCCCGCAATACCCAGGCCTGCGGATTCGGTCACGGCCGAGACGATTCAGACGCAACTGAACCAGGTCAAGGCGCAAACGGGACTTGGCGAAGCGATCAAGAAGACGATTACGGAGGTATACCAGGAAGCGCTCTCCGATCTGACCCGTGCCGACGAATGGGCGGCGCGCATCGCCGAGTTCAATCGGCAGCGCGAGCAGGCGCCCGGATCGCTCGAAGAGTTGAAGGAAAAGGCGGCGGAACCCGTCGTCGATCCGCAGATTCAACCCGCGCCCGATTCCCCTCTCAAGGATCTCGAAAATCAGCTCGCCCAGGCCAAGGCGGAGGCACAGACCATCCGAGATCGCTTGAAGGCCCTGCAGAACGAGTTGCGGGTCCGCCCGGATCGCCTAAAAGGGATTCCCGACCAGATCGCCAAGGCCCGAAAAGAACTCGACGACATCACCAATGCCATGGCCGCGCCCCCGCCGGCGGGCGAAGCCGCTGAATTGACCGGGGCCAGGCGGATCGCTCGTCTCGCCCGGGCGAAGGCCCTGGAAAAAGAGCTCGACGGGCTGAAGCTGGACCTGGAGCGTTCCGATTTCCTGACCACTCTGGCGGATTACCTCGCGAGTGAAGCGTCGCGGCTCGACAAGGTGGAGAAGTTGTGGCAGCAGGTCGTCACGGATCGCCGCCGCAGGGAAGTGGAAAAGGCGGCGGCCGAGGCCAAGGACGTCGAGAAGGAGGCGGAGCAATCGCACCCGCTGATTGGCGAGCTGGCGAAGGAAATTGCGGGCTTCGCGAAGGAACGCACGGAACTGCTCGACAAGGTTGCGCACGTCAATTCCAAAATCAGCGAGACCAACGAGCAGCTTGCCCGGGTCCGTGAACGATCCACGAGCATCACCGGAAAGGTTGAGGCGGCCGGCCTCAGCCCCCAACTGGCGATGGTTCTGCGTCGCTATCGCGACCAGCTCCCGAATCCGCGCGATCTGCGTCGAAAACTAGCGGAGCGCCGCCAGGAAATGACCCGCGTCGAAGTGCGCATCATCGAGCTGCGCGAGTTGCGCGAGGCCGCCCGCGACATGGACACGGATTTGCGGGCGCGGCTCGCTTCGCTCGAGCCCGGCACGCCGAAAGAGGAGCGCGACCGCGTCCGCCGCGAACTCCGGGAGCTGCTCAAGTCGCGCAAGAAATATCTCAGCGACCTTATCGGTGATTACGACAAGTATTTCGAAGCCCTCGGAAAGCCCGACGGCGGGATGGTCGATCGCCAGCAAACATTGCTGAATGAGACTGAGGACTTCGCCGACTACATCAACGAGCGCATCCTCTGGATCCGCAGCACCGCGCCCCCGAGCCCGGCGGACATTGAGCATCTCTACGCGGCGCTCCGCTGGCTTGCCGATCCGGCCAACTGGCGTCAGCTTGGCACGACGTTTATCACGTCCGCCCAGATGAACCTTGTCGAGGTTTCCCTCGGCGGCGTTTTGGTGCTGGTTCTCTTTCTCTTTCAACGGAAGTTGCGCGCCAAAGTGCGCGACATGGGCGAACTGGTCTCGAAGAGCTATTCCGCGACCGTCGCTCCCACCATTGAAGCCTTTGTCTTTACGCTGCTCATGGCCGCTCCCTTTCCGATGCTGTTCTGGACCGCGGGCTGGCTCCTGAATCTGCCGCTGGACGCAACCGATTTTGCTCGTGCCGTATCGAAGGCACTCCAAGTGCTGGCCCTCCCCGTCTTTTCGATCGAGATGCTTCGCCAGGCCTGCCGGCGCGGGGGCCTGGGCGAAGCCCATTACGGCTGGCCGCCCGATGTGTGCCGCTCCGTTGCAAGGGCCTGCGGGCTGCTGCTGATCGCCGGCATTCCCATCGCCTTCGTCTCCATCGCCATCGATTGGACCCAGAAGGACCTCTGGCAACGCTCGATCGGCCGGCTGGCATTCGTGTCCGGCCAACTGCTCCTCGGGGCACTCCTGCTTCGCGTTCTGCACCGGCGCAAGGGCGTACTCGTCGCATCGCGTTTCATGCAGAAATCGGTCTGGCAGCGCCGCTTGACCCGGCTGTTGTGTGTCTCACTAGTGGCACTTCCGGTCGTGCTTTGTGTTATTTCCATCGCCGGTTTTCACTACACGGCGGTCGAGATCGCTCGCCGGTTCTATCTGACGCTCTGGCTGAGCTTCGGCGTGATTCTGCTTTACGGCCTGGGGCTTCGCTGGCTGCTCGTCTCGCGGCGAAAGCTGGCCATCGAACAGGCCCGCCAGCGCCGCGCCGCCCTCGAGGCGAAGCAGGCCGCCCAGACCGAGGACCCCGAAAAGCCCCTCGTCTCCGAACCGCGCGCCGCGGATGCAGCATCAGAAGGCGTCATCGATCTCTCCAGCCTGGGCGAGCAGACCCGCTCGCTGCTGCGCAGCGCCTCAGTCGTCGCCTTTGCCATTGGGTTCTCGCTCATATGGATGGACGTCATCCCCGCGCTCAAATTCCTGGACAGAATTGAACTCTGGTCTACGACCGTGACCTTTTCGGATGTCGAGCGGGGTCCAAATGGGAACAGTGAACTGCGCACCGGGCAGCGGCTCGATTGGATTTCGTTGTTGGACGTTTTCAAGAGCGCCATGTTCATATTGATTGCCGTGATCGGCGTGCGCAATCTGCCGGGTCTGGTGGAGATCAGCATCCTTCGCCGAACGAACCTCGGGGCCGGCGAGCGCTACGCCATCGTCACCCTCTCGAAATACGTCATCACCATTCTGGGAATCGTGTTCGCATTCAAGGCGATCGGCGTCGACTGGGAGCACGTGCAATGGGTGGCCGCGGCGATCACCGTCGGACTGGGCTTCGGATTGCAGGAGATCTTCGCGAACTTTGTGTCCGGCATCATCATTCTTTTCGAGCGCCCGGTGCGGGTCGGCGACATCGTTACCGTCAACGGGATCGATGGCAAAGTCACCCGCATTCAGATGCGCGCCACGACGATCCTGAACGCTGATCGCAAGGAGCTGATCATTCCGAACAAGGAGTTCGTGACGAATCAGGTGATCAACTGGACGCTGTCCGACGATCTGACCCGCGTCGTCCTGGGCGTCGGGATCGCGCGCGGCTCCGACACAAGGAAGGCGCGCGAAGTTCTGCTTGGCGTGCTCGAAGCCAATTCGCACGTGCTGAAGGAGCCGACGCCGCAGGTGGCGTTCAAGGGTTTCGGCGCCAGCTCGCTCGACTTTGAGATTCGCTGCTTCAGGCTGGCCAGCGACGGCGCCGACGTGCCCGACTTGCTCCATTTCGAGATCGACGATGCGCTGCGAACGGCCGGGATCGAAGTGGCTTCGCCGCAATTGGACGTGCATTTGCGCGACGTGCCTGAAGAGATGCTGCAAGGCGAGCGGGAATACCCATCGGCAGAGGCTGCATCAGCGTCGGACATGCCCGGAAAACCAGTCTTTACCCGCGAGAATCCTTGAGACGGGGATTCCAGATCGAGTATGCTGAACAAGTCGTGTCCCTGAGGCACACTGTTCGGAGCGATACCAGTATACGCTTCGCTTCCCATCTCGCGCTCTGACCACTGTTGAATCCGGCTGCTTCCGCGGTGCGATCCCGGCGCGCCGGGATCCGTCACTCCGGGGAGGAACTTACGATCATTTTTCGCACTGAAAAGAAAACCCAGTGACTACGCGATGGTCCGCAGCATTCTTTATCGTACTGATGCTTGTGCCGGCGCCGTCTCCGGGCGAGACGCCGCTGGGGACGGCGTTCACCTATCAGGGGCGGCTCAAGGACGGCGGCGGCCCGGCCAGCGGTGATTTCAACATGGTCTTCCAACTGTTCGATGCGCTGACGATGGGCAATCAAATCGGCCCCACGCTGACCTTCAACGGCTCGGGCGCCAATCCCCCGCCAGTGAGCGGGTATTCAACCGTGCTTACGGCACTCCGCGGCGAAGGGGCTCGCCATTCGAGCGATAAATCGCTGGGCAATTTTCACGTCGTCCCTCCGGGATGAAATGAAATTAGCGTTGTAGTATTAGCTCGATCTTTGGTCGCACTGAAAGGAAAAGCCAGTGAATACTCGACTGTCCGCAGCAATCATTATCCTACTCATGCTTGTTCCGGCTTCATCGCCGGGCGAGACGCCGCTGGGCACCGCCTTCACCTATCAGGGCCAGCTCAAAGATGCGGGAAGCCCGGTCGACGGCAATTACAACATGGTCTTCCAACTGTTCGACGCTCCGACGCTGGGCAATCAGATCGGCCCCACGCTGACTTTCAACGGGGCGGGCGGCAATCCCCCGCCAGTGAGCATCATGGATGGACTGTTCACCGTAGCGCTCGATTTCAGCTCCGCGGCGTTTGGCGGAAGCAAACGCTGGCTGTCGATCACCGTGGGTGGCACGGCTTTGACACCAAGACAGGAGCTCACGGCCGCGCCCAACGCAATCAATGCCGACAAGCTCGACGGCCTGAATTCGACGGCGTTCCTCCAGTCCATCCCCGCGCCGCTGACCCTCAGCGGCACGAGCAGCACGCATATTATCCGCGGCGAGAACGCATCGACGGGCTTCTTGCCGATGGCCATCTACGGCCTCTGCAGCGGCACTAGCGGCGGCTCGACCGGCGTTCGCGGCGAGAGCGCCAGCACAAACGGGCGCGGGGTCATCGGCTTTGCCACTGCCGTCACGGGCACGACGTATGGCGGGCAGTTCGAGAGCACCAGCACGTCCGGGACCGGCGTCTGGGGCATGGCCAGCGCCTCCACCGGCGCCACCACCGGCGGCAAGTTTGAGAACGACAGCACGGCCGGAACCGGCGTCCTGGGGTTGGCCACCGCCGGCAGCGGAACCAATTACGCGGTCTATGGCAGCGTCAGCAGCGCCACCGGCTATGCCGGGTATTTCCTGGGCGGTCGAAATCATTTCGCCGGCAATGTCGGCATCGGAACGACGGCGCCCGAAGAGAAGCTGCACGTCACCGGCGGAACGGATACGTCGCCAATCGGCGGCGGGTTTCTGGTGCTAGGCCATACGAACGGCGCCCACCTTTCGTTCGATAGCAACGAGATCATGGCGCGCGACGACGAAGGCGCGTCGGACCTCTTCATCAATCACGAAGGCGGTAACGTGCTCATCAACGCCGGCAGCGGGGCTGGCCGAGTCGGCATCGGCACGACCACGCCTCTGGAGGAACTTCACGTGATCGGCAACGCCGAGATCACCGAGGAGCTGTTCGTCGGCGGCGGCGTTCATGCGAGTTCCCTGGGCGCGAACTCCATGGCGATTCAGCTTGGCGCAACCTTCAACTCAGGGCCCAGCGTCGGTTTCGCGATGCAGGTTTTTACCGATCATCCCGACGACATCGGCATCCGGGCTTATGGCCCGACCAACCCCTCACCCGTTGGCCATGCCGCCCAATTCCTCGGCAACGTCGACGTCATCGGCGAGGTGAGCAAGGACGGCGGCAGTTTCAAGATCGACCACCCCCTGGACCCAGCCAACAAGTATTTGAAACACTCATTCGTCGAGTCGCCGGACATGATGAA
>DATMEE010000088.1:0-2470 GCA_035557035.1 Phycisphaerae bacterium | reverse complement strand
AGAATAGGCGTGCGCCCCTTTTTGTCCGTCAGAGGTCTTCATGCCCCACGCCCGGCAGAATCAGTTTCATCTCATCGTCCGGCGCGAGCTCCGGCTCCTGGGGATGGTGAAGCTCGACGACGATCGTCTCACCATCGGCCGCTCGCACAACTGCAACGTGCGTCTCGACGACGAAGATGTGGCCCCGACTCACGCCGAACTGCATCGCGAGAACGGCGGCTGGAAGCTCCTCGTGCGCGATGAAATCCGCGGCGTGCGCGTCAATGGCCGAAAGGTCGACCAGGCCGCCCTGACGCCCGGCGACGTGATCGATATCCGGCCTTTCTCGATGAATTTTCTCGACGGGAATTTCGATGCGCCCGTGCCGAATCCCGATACATCCATTCATTTGAGCAACAGCGACGTCGTGACGACCTATGTTCGCGACGCGCGGGCGGACGAGGGCGTTGCCCGGCAGCGCCTCGATGACCTGTACGCACTCGCCCGGCTTATTCTCGCCCGGAAGGACAATGGCTCCTTTTGGCAGATCATGCATGCCGCGCTGCAGCGCTGCCTTGCGGCCGAACGCTGCGTCCTGGTGGGCGTCGACGAGCGCGGCGGGTTCTTTCGACTCGCCCCGCGCACGCGAGCCGCCGGGGTTGAAAAGCCACTCGGGGTAAGTCTCTCGGTCCTGCGCGACACCGTCGCCGCCGGCCAGGCGATGCTCATACAACAGGTATTCCAGGATCATCGCTACGCGGAAGCGCCCAGCCTGTTGGACAGCCGATCGGGTTCTGTGATCTGTGTGCCAGTCACCGTGGGCGATCGGGTCCGCGCCGTGTTGTACGCCGACCGTGAGTTGGCCCGTGCGCCGTTCCAGCCCGGCGATCTCGACTTTGCCATCGCGGCACTCGACCTCGCGGCGGGCGCCGTCAGCATGGACGAGCTTCACGCTCAGTCGCGGGAGCTTTCCAGAATCAAGGGCCGCATCGACCTCGGGCGTGAAATGCAGAAGATGCTGTTTCCATCGCCGATCGCGCAACCGCCCTGGGGCGAGATCGCGGCACTCAATCGGCCCGCCGACCAGATGAGCGGCGACATCTACGACGTGCGCAAGGACGCGAAGGGGCGTTTCCTTGTCACCATCGCCGACGTCTCGGGGAAGGGCGTCCCGGCCGCCTTTGTCACCGCCATTCTTCAAAGCGCCTGGCGATCGGCGCTGCACTACCATGACGATCTGCAGGAAATCATGGCGAGCGTGAACACCGCGCTGGGCGCCAGCATCCCGTCCGATTGCTTCGCGACGATGACCATCGTCCGCTGGTCGCTTGAGGGCGACCGCGCGGAAATCGCCAACGCAGGACACCATCCGGCCTTGTGGCTCACCCGAGACGGCCGCGTGGACGAATTTCCGACACACGGCGGCGTTCCGCTGGGGATCATGCCGGAATGGCGAGAGCCCGTTGTGACGAGAGATGCGCGCGAGGACCTCGCCCTGGTCCTCTGCAGCGATGGCTTGACGGAATGCCGGAACGCCGTCGGCGCAGAGCTTGCCCTTGCAGGATTGAGCGAGGCCTTGAAGGAACTGGACGCCCTGACCGCCGGCGAGATTGCATCCGGCCTCGCCGCGCGCGCCAGCGCCCACTGTGCGCCAAGCGAACCGGCGGATGATGTCACCGTCGTTGTCGTCAAGCGAAGGGTCTGATCGACTCGCAAATCGGGTAGGCGGAGGCCTTTCGGCCTCTGCCTATCACACCACCGGAGGTGTGGATCACGCATCCGGCGGTTCCCCATACCTCAAAGTCATCACGCCATGCCCGGCGCACAATGAAACGGCCCGAGTGCCTGAAATGGCACCGAGGCCGTGAATTTCGCCGATCGCTCGAACGTCGCCGAGATTATTCGAGCGATTCGATAAGACCCAGCTCCGAAATCTTCTCCGTCAGCCGCTCGAGCTGCTCCGCGCCGCTGTACTCCGAGTCCGGCCCCCATTCCTGGTCGATGCACCAAAGATAGAACTCCGACCACGCTTCCTGCTCTTCTTCAGAAAGCTCTTCCAAATTGGGGAAAAAGGGATGTGTCCCACTGCCCTGTGAGCAGTGGGGAGGGCAGGGCGATGCTCCGTCACCGGAAACCTCCTCGCCGCCGCCCCCGGACCCGCCCATCATCATCTGCGACTCCTCGCATTCGTCAGGACTTCCGTTCTCGTCGGCGTCGAGGCTGCCGAACGGAGGGCCGAGATCGATGTCGCACGCATCAGGATAATTGTCTTCGTTGCAATCAGGCTCGACCCAACTGTCGCCGTCAGGATCAGCCGGATCGAGATCGCACGTGTCTGGGACACCGTTGGCGTCGCAGTCCGGGTCACACTCGTCCGGCACGGCGTTCTCATCACAGTCTTCGCTGACCTGCGTGTTGCCATCCGGATCGGTCACGTCGATGTCGCAATCATCGGGAACGCCGTTGTCGTTGCAATCGTCTTCGCAGCCGT
>DATMEE010000087.1:0-8491 GCA_035557035.1 Phycisphaerae bacterium | reverse complement strand
CGCTGTTGATATACCTTCGTGACAAGGACCCCGATGGGCTGCCCGAAAAACTGGGAGAGAAATGGAAAGAATTTCAGGAAATCAAGCCCACGATTCGATGCCTGGAGGTTTTTGAACTGTCCGGCGAGGAGTTCAGCCGTTCGACAACGCTGCTCCGTTCAGTCGATGACATTCCATTGTTGATGGTCTCTCCAGATGACAAGTTCGTGGCCTTCAACATGGAGGTCTGGGCGCGGGCCGAGTGCCAAGGGCTGTTCGTAGTTCCGCTAACCGGCAATCAACCGGCCCGATTGGTCGACGAAAACGTGGCGATGAATTTTGACTGGAGCGCCGACGGACGTTCACTGGCCTATGTACGGGCGGCCGCCGCGCATGATGAGCCCGATGTTTTGCAGCTCGGCTCGCTCTGCACACGAGCCGTCCGCGATAAAGATGGAGAACTGCTGCCCGAATGGGAAAAGCGCGAGGATCGGGTTGGCGTGCTTTTTCATCCCTACGTTGGGATCGAATGGCTGCGGGACGGGCGGATTCTCTTTTCCTCGGTCCAGTTCACGATTCCCGCCACGCGGCAGGACATGCCCAAGCGGTGGTCGATTTTCTCGTTTGATCCACGCAGCCCGTCGGGGGTGCTGAACGTGCTGGGGGCCAACTTCGACGCGCCGCTGGATTCGGACGTTCCGCTGTTCGAGATCAGCCCGGATGAACGGCGCGTCCTACTCCTCTGCAAGGACGGCCAAGTCGCGGTTTATGAATTGGGTACCGGAGAAACTCAGTTCGTGCTGCCCGATGACGAGACGGAGAGCGGGACGATGATCGTTCCCTCGTGGAGAAGTGCGCAGGAAATCTGCTTCGCGCGACCGGCGAAGGACGAGAGCGGGGAGAAATGGGTCATTTCCATCTGGCGCGACGGAAAGATTCAACCCCTGAGCGAGGGTTGGACCGAGGCGATGAAGGCGGGATGGCTGGTGGAGGAAAAAAAGGAGGAATAGGATTGCCGACCGTCGCGACGTCATTTCAAGGAGCGAAGGCGGTCCGCCTCGATGACGCCGGCGGCGTGCGGATAGAAGCGGATTGAATGGCCCGGCGGCGTGCCGTCGAGGTCGCGGCGGTGGATGGCGTCGGTTTCTTCCTGAGTGACATTCGGCAACGGCGGCAATGCTTTTTCGAGCAGATCGCCACAAATCGCATAGAGTTGTGAGCGGCTGCTTTTCGAGGTCATTTGAACCAAGGCCGGTCGATCTTCTTCTATGAAACTTTTTGTCAGAATCTCAAGCCAGTCTCGCTCGACGGTATAGCCGTTGGCATCGTGGCGGTAGGTGACGAGCGAACCACGAAATAATGGAAATACCGCGATATAGCCAATATCGCGTGCGATCAGGTTTCGCAGCCAGGCTTCCGGGTTCATGACTCGGCGATCGGTCGCGGCCTCGGACGTGTTCGCAGGCCCAAGCGCGAGCCATCCCGTATCAGCGGCCGCCTCGTCGTAGCGGTAAATCATCGGACTCCGGGCGGAGACATATTCCACATGGTTGGAGAACTTCGGGCCGAGCAGGAAATACGGGGTGTTGTTTCCTACGTAAGCGATGCGCCATGGTCCGGGGTTGCGGTCGAACCAGCTCCACAACTCGCCCGCGCCGGCCCAGCGGGGGTGCGCGTAAGTCCGTTCGCGGATCGGGTCGTGGAATCGAAGGTGCCGGTGTGCGATCAAGGAGACCATGCCGAGCATCACCACGCCGGCGATCGTGCCGGGCCTGTGGCCGAAGGTGACGGCGACAAGGCCGACGATGATTGCGACTGCCAACCAATACCAGGCAAATGGCGCGAGCAACAAAAAAGATTCTGAGGGGATGGCCGCCAGCGCCCAGACGCCCGCGGCAACACACGCCACTACCGCCGCGAATCTGGGCGCACTTGTGCTGATCCCCAGGCCCAGGGCGAACATGAGCAGCAATGGCGTCCACAAAAACCGCGGTTCCTGAAAAGGCACCATCCACCAGAAGATGGCCAGCATTCCGAGGGCTCCCAGGCAACAGAGCAGTATTCCGGCGTCAATGGGGCGTCGAACAAGGGAGGTAGTGGAAGCGGCCAAAAACAGGCACGCGATCAGCGCGATGGGAACAAAAGCCACGACGCCGTGTGCGCTGTGCAATTCGCTCGTCGAACTCGCTTCCCGGTTGCCCGGCAGCGCTTCGACGGCTGCCGCGATGAAGGTGCTAAGCCCGCCGCGCCGCCGGATATTGAATGTTGAATTCTCCATTTGCGCGCGGCCGTAGGCACCAGGGAAGACCGTCGTGTTCCCGACTTTCACATCGAGTGGATAAACCGGGTTGCCGGTCAAGGCGCAGTTGCGGGCGTACCAGAAGGCCCCGATCCAGATCGCGCAAATCATTCCAGCGCCGAGAGCGGCCTTGCGAAAGCGTGATTCCGCGCCGGGCGGTACGAGCCGGCCGGGGTTGCGCCGAGAAATCGACCAGAGCAATAGCGGGGCCAACGGTAGAAGGTAAGCGAGGGCAAGAAATTTGGTTCCGACGGCCAGGCCGATTGAAAGTGCCAGTCCGATTGCATCCGCGATCAGACGCTGTCTCGCAAATCGCAGCGCAAAGAGGACCACGGCGAGCAAATGGGCCGCCAGGGCGATGTCGACCATGGCGGTGATGGCTTGTTCGCCGAGCGTGGGAATGAGCGCGACGGCGATGCAGCCGGCGAATCGTGTTTTCGGCCCGACGCGCAGGGCTTCAAGCAGCCCGCCGAAAGTTGCAATGAGCAGGACCCAGAACCAGAACTGGCCGCCGCGAGCCAGAATATCTGATTGCAGCGGCATCATCAGCAACGCGTAAAAGACCTCCGTCGCGCAGGGGGCATAGGCCGGGGCCGGATCGCTGAACCATGTCGGGATGATGCTGACGAAGCCGTCCTGAATCCACCGCGCGGGGAAGAACAGGTGATAGGTCAATGCGTCGTAGGCGTATTCCGGAGAGACGATAGCGCGGCATCCCCTCCAAACGATCAAGGCGGCCAGCGCGGCCGTCAGTATTCGAGTGAATCGCGATTGTGTCGGCTGTTTCGTCCAGTTCTTCAGGTGAGGCAACTGGCGTCTGCCTGCGAACCAAAGGATTGCTCCGACAGCACCGATCGCCGGCAGAGCGATGCCGGCCACAAGTGCGCCGGTCACTCCAAGGATCAATCCGACGGAAATCAGGCAGGCGAAGAAGATTTGCAAAGTGAGAACGCTGAGTGAGAAGGATGATCCGGCAACTTCGTCCGCGGCGGTCAATCGCGAGGCGAAAGCGTATGAAGCGACCAACAGGGCGAGAAGTACAAGGAACAGCAGAGAGATTCCCATGTCGAGAACTAATCTACCCCGGACCGTCGTTCGCCGCTCAACCCTCCTGCCCGCGCGGCATTACGATCTTTGTTTCCTTTGGCGGGATCACGATTGCGTTGCCGATCGCCACGTCCTCGCCATGCTGGTTGATGCACGCGACCAGCATTCGAACGCGGACGGGATTGATGATCTCCTGCACCATCGCCGTGGCCGTGATCGTATCGTTAATGAACACCGGCTTGAGAAATTTGATGGTCAGCTCCACAAAGATCGTGCCGAGGCCGGGAATTTCACTGCCCAATACCGTGGAGATGATGCCGGCCGTCAGAATGCCGTGCGCGACGCGCCGCCCGAACGCGGTGTTCTTCGCATAGGCGTCGTCGATGTACAGGGGGTTGTAATCGCCGGACGCGTCGGCGAAGCGAAAAACGTCGCGGTCGCTGATGGTCTTGGTGAACGAGCCTTCGTCGCACAGCTCCAGCGTGGCGCGCGGCTTCGGATATTCATGCGGCATGGCGGCTTCTCCATTACAATGTTCGCGGGTCGGCGGGAGATAGTCGAGAGGGCGACATGGCCGCTTTGAGAAACAAACGCATCCTGATCTTTGTCGGCGATGATTATGAGGACCTTGAGCTGTGGTATCCGCGGTTGCGGCTGGAGGAGGCGGGGGCGGCCGTTGTGGTTGCCGGTCAGAAGGAGAAACACGCCTACCGCGGCAAGAACGGTTATCCATGCGAAAGCGAGGCGGCCGTCGCGGCGTTGTCGGCGCGCGATTTTGACGGCGTGGTGGTGCCCGGCGGCTGGATGCCGGACAAGCTGCGGCGGGACGAACACGTGCTGCGACTGGTCCGCGAAATCAACGCCGCGGGAAAGCTGGTGGCGTCGATCTGTCACGGGCCGTGGATCAACATCTCGGCAGGAATCGTGAAAGGGGTGCGGATGACCAGCACGCCGGGCATTCGCGACGATCTAGTGAACGCAGGCGCGGAATGGGTCGATGCGCCCGTCGTGGTGGACCGGCATCACATTTCCAGCCGGCGGCCGAGCGATCTGCCGGCGTTTGGGGCGAAGATCGTTGAGTTCCTGGCCAGCAAGTAAACACGCTGGTCGATCAGAACCCTGCACGCAAGTGCATGGGCCTTCTCAATCGAAGAAGGCCGCCGTCCTCGCGGACGGGGTTCTGAAAAATAGGCCGCGCTCCCTAAAATCGTATCTAATCCGGAGAGCGGATTCGAGTTATTATTCATGGCAATGAGCACCGCATCGAATTCCGGCATTGGTGAAGCGGCGTCTTGGGAGAAGCTGCCCCACGATGAGATGGTGCGCTATTCGCGGAGTCTGGGTCTCGACGTGGAAGACGGTCAGACGTCGGACGAGCTGATCGCGCTCATTTCCCGCCGTCGGATGCTGCTGGCCGAGCTGGATCGCGAGGCGCTGCTCGACGTCATCAAGTGGTCGCGCCGGCCGGTGCGGGAGAACGCGAGCAAGGAAGACCTGGCCCGCGAGATCGCCCGCATCGAGAAGACAAATTATGACAGCCTCTCGACACGCGGCCTGTTGACGCTGGCCCGGCTGCGCGATCTGGATGTCAGCGAAACCGACACGTCCGACAAGATTATCGACAAGTTGCACCGCCGGGCCGGCTTCTGGGAGCGGGTGCATCGCCGGCGGCGGAAGATCGTCGGCGGCTGGCTGTCCAAGATCATCGAAGGCGACGCCGAGACGGAAGAAGCCGAGGCCTATCAGTTTCTCCCGGCCGATTCGGTCGGCGAGAAGGACGCGACCCGGCCGTCGCCGGCGCGCGATTCGGCGCGTCAGTCGTTGCGGCGCCAGATCGAGGAGATGGGGGTGGTGGGGGGGATCGCTCACCGGATTCGCGGGGCGGCCGACGACTACATCAAGGTCAAGCTCGACGAGATCGAGACGCGCATCGACGACAAGCTGAACGAGATCGACCAGCGTCTGGGGGAGTGGCGGGACCGCGAAGTCGCCAACCGGCTGAAGATACTGCGCATCACTTTGGGGTTCACCGTGCTTGTTGCGCTGCTGAGTCTCGGGTATAACTATATCAATCGGCACGCCGATCGAAGCGCCGACACGACCCCGAATTCGACCCAGGTCGAATTGAAGCAAACAAACTGAATCAGTCGTCACCGCCGCTCCGGACGAAGCCTTATGTTTGAAAAGCTCACGCCGCGGATGGAGCACATCATCCAGCTCTCGCAGCAGATCGCGCGCGATTTCGACCAGGAGTACGTCGGCACCGAGCATCTCCTGTTGGCCATCATTCAGGAAGGCACCAGCCTTGCGGCGAAGATTCTGGCCGACAAGGACATCGACCTGTCACGGACGCGGGCGGCCGTTGAGCGGTTGGTGAAGAACACGATGGAAGACACCTGGGTTTTCGGCCGGCTGCCGGGAACGCCGCACTTCCGCAATGTCATGTCGGCGGCGATCGAAGAGGCGAGGCAGTTGGAGAGCAAATTCGTCAATGCGGAGCACATGCTCATCGCTCTGGCACGGGAGGACGGAAGCGTGGCGGGGGCGGCGCTGGCGGAGTTCGGCCTCAACGCACCTCTGATTCGTTCGGAAGTCAACGCCCGGCTGGACTCCGGCCAGTATCATCCCCATCCCGACGAACGCCAGCAGGCGTAAGCAGAGCCGCGCCCGTCAGGTAGCGGTAACGCTGATACACAGGTCACACATCTATCTCTGAAGGGTTCTGTTCTTGCCGTGAACAATTATCGGCGAATCTTGCGCTTTTGCGCGGGGAGCGCCCACCGCTTCCTGACGGGCGCGGCTCTGTTTTACGCCGCTTCGCGGCGGGGTGGTCGATATTTATGAGTGCCTTCGCATTCGCCCGTCCGTCGCCGCTTCACCGTCGTCACCACGGCACTGGTGAGCCTTGCCGCCGCCGACTTCTGGGTGCGCGGCAAGTCCGAGGCGCTGAACCCGTTCTACGTGGACAACTACCAACGCAAGACCAAAGCCCTCGATCAACTGGTCGAGGCGCCCCGCATTCTGATCCTCGGCTCGTCGCGGGCGGCCTATGCCCTCGTGCCGGAGGAGTTCGAACGGATCACCGGGGCTGCCGCGTTCAATCTGGGCATTCCGGCGTCGAAGGTGGTCGAGTGGCAAATTCTGGTCGAGCGGACCCTCGCGCGCGTGAGACCCGACCTTGTCGTGCTCGGCGTCAATGCAGCCGAACTGCGCGCCGACTATCTCCCTGTTTCGGCCGCCCGCGACTTGTTCGGTTTTTCGGACCTCATTGACTATCTCGCGAAGGACGGCTGGTCTTTTGAGGTCGCCAGCCACTTCCTCGAACGCCGTGGCGGCGCGGCCTGGCCACTTTTTCATCGGCGATTCGAGTTGCTTTCGTGGCTGCACGAAAATGCCATGACTGGGGCATTTCCAAAGCACGCGCAGATCGCCCGCGAGCGGCGGAACGTCGCTTCGCGAACCTGTCCGCCCGATGGGTACGAACATCCCTGGCTGAACAACGATCGCATGAGAACCCTCGAAACGCAAATGCGCGACGATGCCTCCTTGATCGTGACGGCGGGCACGCCGGAGTTTGATCCCGATGCGCCGGCCATGCGGCGATTCGGGGAGCTGCTCGACGGGTTTGGCGCCCGCAGCGTGCCGGTCATCGTCGCCTACCTGCCGAACAGTCCCCGGACCGAATCGCGGTGGAGCGGAGGCGAGGGCGAAATCGAACGCGCGATCTCCCAGTGCTGCGCCGAGCGGAATATCGCGTATATCGGGGCGGGGATCACCGAGTTGCCGCGCTCCAACGCCGACTACTTCGAAGAAACGCACATGGGACTTCAACTGGCACAACGCATCAGCCGGCGGGCGGCGGAGTGCGCCGTGGCTCGCGGTCTGATCGGACTGCCGGAGACTCATTTCGCGACGTCGCCCGAGCCGGTCGGGAAGCCCAGCGCTGGCGGTGTTCGGGTGAGCTTGTCCGCGGAATCAGATGGCGATGGAGACACGCAGCCACCGTGAACTTTACGAGCTGGAAATTCGCGTTTTTCTTCCTGCCGGTCTTCGGCATCTATTGGGCGTTGCCCACGCGCACGTCGCGCCACGTCTTTCTGCTGCTCGCGAGCTACTTATTCTACATGGCGTGGAATCCGTGGCTGGTCACGATTCTGATCGGCCTGACGGTGGCGGATTACTTCGTGGCGATCGCGCTGTCGCGCACCGACGATCCGCGCCGGCGGAAGCTGCTGCTGCTGGCCACGCTGGTCAGCAACCTGGGGATGCTCGCGGTTTTCAAGTACACCAACTTTTTCATCAGCTCATTTCAGGACTTGCTCGGCACATTCGGCGTGAATGCCCATCTCTCGACACTTTCGATCATTCTGCCCGTGGGCATCAGCTTTCACACCTTTCAAACGCTCAGCTACACCATCGACGTCTATCGCCGCGAGACGCCGGCCACGCGATCGTTCATCGACTTTGCCCTGTTCGTCGCGTTCTTTCCGCAACTGGTGGCCGGGCCGATCGTGAAGGCCCGCGAGTTTCTGCCGCAGTTGGAGACGATCAAGCGATTTTCGTGGCAGCGGATCGACGCGGGCCTGCTGCTGTGCATGTTCGGGCTGACCAAAAAACTGCTCATCGCCGACAATCTCGCGACGGTGGTCGATCCGGTGTTTGCCGACCCCGCGGCCTTCAGCACGCGCGACCTGTGGCTGGCGATGTTCTGCTACGGGGGGCAGATTTACGGCGACTTTTCCGGATACACCGACATCGCCATCGGCATCGCCTGCATGATGGGCTTCGACTTCTGCCCGAATTTCGCCAGCCCTTATCTGGCGGTGAATCTTTCGGACTTCTGGCGGCGCTGGCATATCTCATTGTCGACGTGGCTCAGCGATTATCTGTACATTCCGCTCGGCGGCTCGCGCGGCGGGCGGCTGCTGACGGCGCGGAACCTGATGATCACGATGCTGCTGGGCGGCCTGTGGCACGGGGCGAGCTGGACGTTCGTGATCTGGGGCGCGATTCATGGCGGGGCGCTGGTGGTGGCCTTCGCGTGGCGAACAGCCAGACAGGTTCGCGCCGGTCAAACCGGCAGGTTGGAAACCTGCCGCACCCCTCACCGGTTGGAAACCGGTGCCACAGGCAGGAGTGTCCGGCTGTGCGCCTCATGGGCATGTA